>JAUVIT010000188.1 GCA_030592605.1 Bacteroidota bacterium | reverse complement strand
TCACAGTTGAAGAATCCGGATGTATATCAGGAGGAACGGACCCTGGATCGCATAAAAGCTGGGGAGGCCCTGAGAAAAGCAGTGGGCCCGGATGTCCCGGTAATTGGATGGATCGAAGGACCCCTGGCGGAAAGCTGCGATCTGGCCGGGGTTAATGCAGTGCTGCTTAAGATATTTATGGAGCCGGCTTTTGTGAAAAGGCTGGTGGAAAAGGTGATGATCACGGCCAAAGATTTTGCCAGGGCACAGGTGGAGGCTGGATGTGATATCATCGGGGTGGGTGATGCTATCTGTTCACAGATAGATGCGGAGAGCTACCGGGAATTTATAAAGGAGAAGCACCAGGAACTATTTGAATATATCCAGTCCATGGGGGCAAAAGTAAAATTGCATATCTGTGGGAACATCACACATTTGCTGGATGATATCTGTGAAGTAAAGCCGGACATCGTAGATATTGACTGGATGGTCGATATGGACCAGGCCAGGGAGAAGCTTGGTGTTGACATTATACGCTGCGGGAACCTCGACCCGGTTTCGGTGATCCAGGATCTGGGCCCTGAGAAGATCAGAGAAGAAACAGAACGCTTATGTCAGAAGGAGGAGGGACGTTCATTCATCCTCTCCGGAGGCTGTGAGATCACGGTAAATACACCCGAGGAACACCTGAAGACTATGCGTGCAGCTTCCATGAATCATTGATTTCACTATCTTACAATTTTATACCAACGTCCAATATAACTATGCGACCTTACATACTTACAGAGACACACTGGTCAGAGCTCAGTGAACAGGAATTTGACCTGGCTATCCTCCCCTGGGGAGCCACCGAGGCCCACAATTTTCATTTGCCTTATGGAACAGATAATTATGAAACAGAGGCCCTGGTGTATGAGGCGGCCCGGATGAGTTGGGAAAAGGGGAGCAAGGTGATTGTTTTGCCCACCATACCCATGGGAGTGAATACAGGTCAGACCGATATCTACATGACCATGAATATGAATCCATCCACCCAGCAGGCAATACTAGAAGATATTGTAGAGAGTCTGGATGGCTATGGCTTGGAGAAACTGCTGGTGGTGAATGGTCACGGAGGCAATGATTTCAGGCAGATGATCCGGGAGGTGGGATCTAATTATCCCGATATGCTGATTGCCACCTGCAACTGGTTCCAGTCGGTGGATCAGGGCCGGATATTTGAAAATGCCGGAGGACACGCTGATGAAATGGAAACCAGCCTGATGCTCTATGCCTGTCCCAAGCTGGTAAAACCACTGGATCAGGCAGGGGAGGGAAAAGCCAGGAAGTTTAGCGTGGAGGCATTGAACGAATCCTGGGCCTGGGCGGAGCGCAAATGGACCCGCTGTACCGATGATACCGGGATAGGTGACCCCAGGAAGGCCACCCTGGAGAAAGGGGAACAATACTTTCGGGAGGTCACTGCAAAGCTGGCCGGACTCTTTGAGGACCTGGCCAGAACCACCTCAAGGGACATGTATGTGTAATTTTATCTCTTGTTATTTTTCTTTGTCGCATTGATAATGAGGTGCAAAATGAATACTTTTGCAATCTCCTATGACACTATGAATTTTAAATCCAATATCATGCAGTTTAAATCAAAAGTTGAGACAGCTTTTTATAAAATTTCCGGTTCGCCGGAAGTCAATACCAAAATACCCTATATCGTTGTGGATAATTTTCCTCTGATGGGTTTGCTTACTGCGCTCCGTTTCCTGGAGTGGGTCAGTGAGAATCCCAGGGGGGTTATAAGCCTGCCTACAGGAAAAACCCCTGAGTATTTTATCAAGTGGACCACTCACCTCTTGGAAAACTGGGATGAAAAAAAGATAAAAGAACTGAGGGGCAAGTACGGTATGGCCGATCTGAAGAAGCCTTCCCTGAAGAACCTTCATTTCGTGCAGATCGACGAATTTTACCCAATAAGTTCGAAGCAGCACAACAGTTTCTATAATTATGTAAAGAAGTATTACATCGAAGGATTCGGACTCGATCCAAAAAATGCACTGCTGATAAATTCCGATGAAATTCCTCTGGCCGGAGGCAAACATTTCAGTGAGATCTTTCCCGACAGTCGGGTCGACCTGTCGCTGAGGTACCGTGAACCTAAAGGTCGAACCGAGAAAGAGCAGCAGGAATCGATTTTCCTTATCGATGACTGGTGCACCGACTATGAAAAAAAGATCAGGGAGAAGGGGGGCATTGGCTTCTTCCTGGGCGGTATTGGACCAGATGGTCACATCGCCTTTAATGTCAGAGGGTCTGACCATCATTCTACCACCAGGCTTACCGAGACCAATTTTGAAACCCAGGCAGTGGCTGCCGGAGACCTGGGAGGCATAGAGATTTCCAGGAACCGTCTGGTAATCACCATCGGACTGGATACCATTACCCACAACCCCGATGCGGTGGCCCTGATTTTTGCAGCCGGCGAAGCAAAAGCCACCGTGGTAAAGAAGGCCCTTGAGAATGAACCATCGGTACTTTACCCGGCCAGTGTCCTGAACAAACTGGACCAGGCTCGTTTCTACCTGACTACAGGAGCAGCTGCCAGTCTTCAGTCTTCTGTGGACGCTTATTATAAAATAGGGGAATGGACACAGGAAAAAACCGATCGGGCTGTAATTGATCTCTGTTCCAGGTTGAATAAGTACGGACATCACCTGACCATGAGCGATCTGAAAGAGGACAGGTACTGTAATATGATTCCCGGTCTGGATGAGAACACCGTATCAGATGTATTCAAATCTGTTGTGGGGAAATATGAAAAGGGGACAGCCGTAGAGAAGAACGAAATCTACTATCATACCGGGCCCCATCATGATGATATCATGCTGGGAATCAATCCCCACATCCACAGACTTTCCCGGGAGGATAGCAACACCAGCTATTTTTCAGTGCATACTTCAGGATTTACGGCGGTAACCAATGATTTTGTGATCAAGGCCCTGGAGGATACCAAGCGTTTCCTTGACAAGGGACAAATGCAAATGACCAATTATCCAGATTTTTTTGAAAACGGATATAAATTTAAGCGCGACAAGGATGTGAACCACTACCTGCTGAAAGTGGCTTCCGGTGAGGATTGTGAACTCCGAAGGGGGTTAGCGCACAGGATTGTGCGTGATATGGTGGGGCTTTATAAGCTGAAAAGTGTGGATCAGCTTCGCGATCAGATTAACAACATCATCCATATCCTGAAAAAGAGTTACGATGGCGAGGTCAATCAGCCTGATATACAGAAGTTGAAGGGCATGATCAGGGAATTTGAGGAAGAGCTGGTCTGGGGCTACTTTGGATTTGAAACCAGCCATGTTAGTCACCTGAGGCTGGGTTTTTACACAGGGGAGGTATTTACGGAGCAGCCCAAGCTGGAGAGAGATGTGGAGCCGGTCCTTGAAGAACTAAGAAAATTCAAACCCACGGTGGTGAGTCTGGCCTTTGATCCCGAGGGAAGTGGCCCCGACACGCACTATAAGGTGCTGCAGGTGATTGCTGAGGCTCTAAGGCTATGGAACGAAGAAGAAGATTTATCTGAGCTGAGGGTTTGGGGATACCGGAATGTATGGTACCGTTTTCACCCGGCAGAAGCCAATATCATTGTGCCAGTCTCCCTGAATGCCATGGGTGTTATGGATGGTGCATTCACCAATAGCTATCTGAGCCAGGTGGATGCCTCCTTCCCATCTTATCAACATGATGGCAAATTCAGTGATCTGACCAAGCGTATCTGGGTGGAGCAGTTGAGGCAGATCCATTTGCTGGTGGGTAAGAACACCTTCTATCAGAGCGAGAATCCACGTACAAGGTCAGCAAACGGACTGCTATATTTCAAGGAAATGAGTGTTGATGAGTTTCTGACCAATGCCCGTGAACTGGAGAAGTCTATGGAGGGCATCGTGTTTTAAGGATTGTCCTTTGAAGTATCTAAAAAGTAAGAGGAGGCTTTCTCAATGAGAAGACCTCCTCTTACTTTTCAGTATTTCTGATAGAAAGTGGTTTACAATTCCCTGATCTTAATATTTCTGAACCATACCGCATGGCCATGGTCCTGGAGTCCGATGTAACCGGTCTTGGATACATCAGCAAAATCCGGATTGAATTCCGGGAACTTGCTATCGGCAATCATTTCTTTCCACTCATCGGTCCAGAGATGAAATTCCAGGGTAGTTTCCCCGTTCATCTTATAGGCTATGGTTCCATCATAGGAGATAATCTCCGCTGAGTTCCACTCCATGGGACCTTTGGCATTTTGTGGATCGGGGGGGATCAGGTCGTAAAGACTACCAGCCTTCCTGTTCCCATTCTCACCCAGGGTATTATCAATATGGTTCCCGAAGTTATCCAGGATTTGATACTCCGGAGCAGTATACCAGATCTTTTTACCTTCCAGCTCACGAGCCAGGTAGAAGATACCGGAATTGCCACCTTCTTCGATCATCCAGTCCACTTTGAAATGGAAGTTGGTGAATTGCTTGTCGAACATGATGTCACCACCAAATCCGGCTTCACCCATTCCCGAGTTGGAACACTTCAGGCTTCCGTCCTCTATAGACCAGCCTTTATCAGGGAAGGCTTCTGCATCATATTCCCTCCAGCCATCGGTGGTCTCACCATCGAACATCAGAATCCAGCCCTCCTTCTTCTCCTCATCAGTTAGCGTGTTGGGTCCACTTCCCCCTGAACACGATGAAAGGACCAGTACCACTGCCGCAGTCAAAAGATAAAATAGTTGTTTCATCAGATTTCTATTTAAAATTAACTCACCTCGCAGATTTTTGCGAGGTGAGTCGATTATTGTTAATTCAACTTGCTTAAGGCATATCGGGAAGTTCCCATCCGCCTTCTCTTGGAGTGTGCTTCACCAGGTCCTTGGCGAATTCCTTGGCTGAGAATTTGGGGGTCATATCCTTCT
>JAUVIT010000207.1 GCA_030592605.1 Bacteroidota bacterium | reverse complement strand
CGCTAAGCATTTATCATCATAGGCATTAACAACATCAGGGTATCTTCGTTCTCGTTCTCAGTTGTAGAAGGCAGTAGAATTCCGGCTCGTGTGGGATCGCTCATTTCCAGGACCACATCGTCGGAAGCAAGGTTTGCCAGGATCTCAATCAAGAAAGTAGATTTAAAACCAATTTCCATATCCTCTCCTTCATACTGACAACTCAGTCGTTCTGTAGCTGAGATGGAGAAATCTATATCCTGGGCTGAAATATTCAACTGATTGCCGGTAAGGCTAAGCTTCACCAGGTTACTGGCCTGGTTGGAGAAGACCGATACACGTTTAAGGGTATTGTAAAACGCCAGCCTGTCGATACTCATTTTGTAAGGATTATCGCTGGGTATCACGGAGTTATAGCTGGGATAGTTACCTTCAACAAGCCTGCATACCAGCTTGTAATTGGTTAGAGTAAAGGAGGCATTCCGGTCATCAAATTCCAGAACCACCTTGTTCTCTTCCCTTGGTAGAATATTCTTCAACAGCGATGCTGGTTTCTTTGGGAGGATAAAGCTGGAAGCACTTCCGGCGCTTGCATCTGTACGCTTGTAACGCACCAGTTTATGGGCGTCAGATGCCACGAATGTGATATCATCGGGCGACAGCTCCATGTAGATTCCGTTCATTACCGGTCGCAGTTCATCATCAGCTGTTGCAAACAGCGACTTGCTGATCCCGGATAGAAGCACCTCCTGTTCAAGCTCCAGGGTCTGCTTCTGGTCATCCTTAATTACCGGCATCTGGGGAAACTCAGCTCCATTCTGGCCCGGGATGGAAAATTTTCCATTCTCGCTCTGGATCACCACCATCAGGTTGTCGGGATTGACTTCAAAGTTCAGCGGAATTTCGGGAAACTCTTTGAGTGTATCGCTCAGCAGGCGTGCCGGGATAGCCACAGCACCCGAACCCTCTGTATTGTCAAGCTGGATATGCGTAACCAGGGTCGATTCAAGATCGGATGAGGTAATCTCCAGAATTCCATCCTCAAGCGAAAAAAGGAAATTATCTAAAATGGGAAGTGTGTTCTTATTGGAGATCACACGACTGATGGCCTGTAGATGACCCAACAGTTCCATACTGGATACAACAAATTTCATGTGTTTTTGCTTTTATTTAATGAGTCAATTAACCATCAATTATACGAAAAAAAATCGTTAAAGCCTCAGCTACTTTTCCCCAAAATAATGGGATAGACCACGCATCAGAACATCCAGGTAGATGTAGTTAACAAACAAAGCATCCTGCTCATCATTGTATAGAACCAGGGCCCTGAATAGATCGGTTTTCGAACCAGGGATTTCCTGGTAGGGAAACACTTGCATGGAATGGTGTTCCCCACTTAAGGATGTAACACCCACAGTAAAGAGTGAATTGGTCACCAAAAGGGAATCGGCCGGTATACCCGCACGTCGTTCATACCTGATGGACGTGAAATAAGAAAACAAGAGCTTCATAGCAAGCTCATTGGGTGCAGTTTGAGGCAGTATGGTGCTGTCATTGAGCGGATCGCAAGTAATATGCCCTTCCATATCCTGGCTAAAGCGAAAGGCATCCCCGGATGAAAGTTCAATCTCTATGGAACTTATATCTGAGGGCCGTAAATCTATGAGAAGGTGTTCGCGATAATGATCAGGGGAGGCCGAAAAGACCCGGTCCAGATCCAGATCGGGGTATCCAGGCAAGGCAAGGTAAAAAGCCTTATCGGATGCGATTGGATGCAGGAGGTGCCTGCCCGATTCAGTTTTTAGTCTGTAGGCTAACAGAACCTTATCACCCCTGAAAAATGTGACTTCTTTAAAGTCTTCCAGAGCTTGATTGGATTCTCCATATTCTTCGTAAGTCAGGATGGAAGATACCTCAAGTCTGCTGGCCGCGATCAGGAGGTTCTCCACAGCTACCGGACTCACCGGTTCAGCACCAAAAAGATACCAGGCTCCATCTCTTCTGTTGAGTTCTGTGGTGTTATAGGAATCAAGCAGAACTATACGGTCCACTTCCTCCATGTTTTTGAGAGCTACGCTCCCGCTGCCCTGCTCCCGCAGTTTCAATGGATCGGCCAGCAGAATCAGCAACAATACTGCCGAAATCACGATGAATAGGACCAGAATCGGTCTACGGTTCTGCATATCAGTGCTTATATTTCCTTCTCCTGACAAGCTGTATAACAAGTCCCGTAATCATCACAAGCAGCAGAGGAAGCAATGTATTTATAAGTTTCCATTTAAGCAGCTGAGACTTCTGAGCAAGTAGTTCCTTGTTTAGGAGACGAAGTTTGAACTCCCTGGAACGCAACTCCATAAGACCAGTCTTATCAGTCATATAGTTCACAATGTTCATAATAAATTCGCGATTCCCAAAGGTCTGCTGAGTGTATTTGTCATATCCCAGGGGCTGGGCCCTGAATGCACCCTGTTCATATTGCACCTCGTTGGCAGCAATATCCCCATCGGTAAGCACAAAAATGGAGCTAGGCTGGCCATGCGGTATCAGTTTCCAATCGGAAGGATATACCCCATCGGGTATTGGATAATTAAGGTAAAATGACTCGAAATTCCCTTCCAGGAGAACTCCAATGGGCAGGTTAGCAGCATTGTATAGCGCAGGATCGGGCTGGACAGTAACCTCCTCCATACTGATGTACAAGGGGACATCCCTCTTCCTGCTGGCCTGGGATGTTGCCAGCAATACCGTCTTCTTTACCTGGCCGGAATTACCCGAAAGGGTGTCCAGTGAAGAGGCAAACTGACTCTTCACATAGTTAAGTCCCCGTGTTACAGGATGAGTCACCGGTCCCGCAAGCAGGGGGTAGTATACCCAGGGCATCATGGTAAAACGTGCCTGCTCTCCCACAGGAGCGGTATTTACAGGAACATAGTTGCACTGCAGATCGGCCACCAGGTTGTAATTGATCCTGACCCCGTATTTAAATAGAAGATCCTCCAGGCCCACCTGGTTTGCCAGTGCTACTGTGGTGCCGGCAGAAAGGCTGTCAGCAAAAGGATGTACAGGATCAAGAAAGAACAGAACCTTGCCTCCCTGCATAATATACTGGTCTATGGCGAATTTATCTGCCTCACTAAAGGGATGCTCGGGACGGGCGATAATCAATGCCTGGTAATTCAATAAGGCCTCCACATTGCCGGAGATATACCCCCGGTCCACCTGGAAGAAGTTCTTCAATTCATCCATCAAACTGTGTGTTTGCATCGAATCGAGCTCCCCATGTCCCTCAATAAAAGCAATGCGTGGCACCTCTTTCATGGTCAGGCTGTGAATGGCCCTGGCAAACTCATACTCCAGGGTCTGAATGGAGTTATTCAGATTCAGTTCATGGGAAAGTGTGGGATTGTTCTTCAATAGGTTCACAGGCAACTCGAAGGGCCCGAAAGCAATGATGGCTCCAGGGAAAATGATCCTGGTCGAAGATCCCCCTTCACTGTCATGCACCTGGATATTGGTCACATTCAAACCCTTGTCGTACAACTCCCCAATCATCCTGTTCCGTATGCTTTCATCGGCTTCATCATAGAGCTTGATAAATTCATACTGCAGTTTCTCTCCTCCATAGGCCTGGAATTCGTCCATCAGCTCTCGGATCGCTTTACGGAAATTGACAAATTCGGCCGGGAGCTCACCATCAAGATACACCTTTACATAGACCACATCATCCAGTTCTCTCAGCATACGACGGCTGGGTTGGGACAGGGTGTGCTTCTTTTCAGTGGTCAGATCGATGCGGAAAAACTTGATCTCTGCAAGCAGACTCACCACCACAACAAGTACCAGGGTGATCCCCAGTTGAAGCAAGTGTTTTCTTTTCAATGCTTTCCGGTCCATACGCTTTACCATTTACTACTTTGAAGAACCGTCCGGGTACCCACAATAAACAGCAGGATCACACCGGCAAAATAGAGTATATCCCTGGAATCAATCACGCCTCTGCTAATGGAGTTATAGTGATAAGAGATGCCCAGGCGGGAAATCATAAAAACAGTGCTGCCCGATTCAGCTATTCCACTGAGGAACTCAAAACCCAGATACATCAGGAAAGACAGGAATACTGCCGTAATAAATGCAACAATCTGGTTCCCGGTGAGTGAAGAGGCAAATATACCAATGGCCGCATAGATTCCACCAAGGAAGAGCAGACCGATATAGGAGCCCCAGGTTCCACCCACATCCATATTTCCCGGGGGACTTCCCAGGCGGGAGACCGACCAGAAATAGATCAGGGTTGGAAGCAGTGAAAAAAATACAAGGGCCCAGGATGCCAGAAACTTGGCCAGAATAATTTGCAGTTCCGATACCGGTCTTGTGTAGAGCAGGTCCAGGGTACCGGTACGCTTCTCTTCGGAAAACATTCGCATGGTAATGGCGGGTACCAGGAAAAGAAAGACCCAGGGAGCTATGGCAAAAAGGGAATCCATGGTAGCATAACCATTTTCTATCACATTGAACTGTCCGGGTACGATCCACATGAAAAGTGAGTTCAGCAGAAGAAATACCACGATAACCAGGTAGCCGGTAAGGCTGCTGAAAAAACCACTGATCTCTTTTTTAAAAAGCGCCCACATTCTTGTCAGTAGATTATTGATCCAATACAGCTTCTGGAAGACT
>JAUVIT010000139.1 GCA_030592605.1 Bacteroidota bacterium | reverse complement strand
CTGGCTGCGAATCAGTTTCTGACAGATCCTGTGTTCACCGAGACCATGGCACTTGCTCATGAGAAGAAAAAAGATAGCCAGAGTGACTTTGTCGATCTGTTTGCCGAGGCCTTCGAGGAATTGAATCCCGGAGCCCAGCTGGCCCAGTTCTTTATGACTCCTGAGACCCGCGGTGAAATCGATTTCAATACCACCAATGGTGATGTAGTCACCTTTCTAAAGGTAGAGGCAGATGATGCCATTGATAATTCATATAATGTATTGCGGAACAGGATTGACCGTTTCGGTGTTGTTCAGCTCAATATTCAGAAGCTGGAGCGTCAGGGCAGAATCCTGGTGGAGCTTCCTGGTGTTAAAGAGCCGGAAAGGGTAGCCAAATTGCTTACCGGAACTGCCAATCTGGAGTTCTGGACCACCTACCAGGCTTCCGAAGTATGGAACTACCTGGACCAGGCCAACCGGACACTGGCTGACATTTTAAGAGCAGAGGGAACCACAGAAGAAGTTGTTGTTGATGAATCAGACGAAACTGTTGCTGAGGAAACTGGAGATTTGCTTGCTGAAGATGCACTGCTTGTTGAAGATGAACTTTTGCTTGATACCTCAGGACTGGACCTGTTGACCGATCTTGATACCACCCAGGTCTTTGATGACCAGGAGGCTCAATTCTATCGTGAGAATCCACTGATTGCTGTATTGACACCCTACCTGGATAATCAAAGGAATTTTATTCCCGGATCCACAGTTGGTGTTGTACTTTTAAAAGATACTGCCAAGGTAAATGCTTACCTGGCCATTCCGCAGATAAGGCAGCTGTTCCCTTCCGATTTGAAGTTTGCATGGCACTTTCAGCCCCAGGGTGAAGAGCAACAATTTGTCAGGCTGCATTCCCTCAGGGCTACCAGGAACAATCAGCCGGTTATGGAAGGCAAATATGTGACCGACGCCAGAGTTGGTACCGATCCTTATACCAATGAGTTTAATGTGAGTATGAACATGAACTCTGAAGGCGCCAAAAAATGGGCCAATGTGACCAGGGAGAATGTGAACCAGGCCATTGCCATTGTGCTGGACGGACTTGTCTATTCTGCTCCCAACGTATCGGAGGAAATCAAGGGTGGAAGTTCATCCATATCCGGTGATTTTTCACAGACCGATGCAGATGACCTGGCCAATATCCTGAAGTCTGGTAAGATGCCGGCCCGTGCCCGTATCGAGTCCAGTGAAGTAATCGGACCCTCACTGGGAGCTAAATCTGTCAAGGACGGATTGAATTCATTTATAATTGCCTTTGTTGTGGTACTTGCCTATATGTTATTCTACTATAGCCGCAGGGCCGGAATGGTGGCGGATATTGCCTTGATTGCCAACATGTTCTTCCTGATAGGAGTTCTTGCATCGCTTCAGGCGGTACTTACCCTTCCGGGTATTGCCGGTATTGTTCTGACCATCGGTATGTCGGTGGATGCGAATGTGCTGATCTATGAACGGATCCGTGAGGAGCTGGCGGCCGGGAAGAATCTTAAAACAGCCATTAAAGATGGTTACAGGAATGCCTATTCGGCTATTTTTGATGCGCAGATCACTACCTTCCTGACCGGGTTGATACTCTTCTTTTTCGGAACCGGACCCATCAAAGGTTTTGCAACCACACTTGTAATAGGTATCCTGACCTCGCTGTTCAGTGCCATTATCCTTACCAGGCTGATGTATGAGCGCATGCTGGCCAAAGGTAAGAACATCACCTTCGACACGAAGATCTCAAGGAATGCATTCAAAAATACCAAGATCGATTTTCTTGGAAAACGTAAGGTCTTCTATATTATCTCGGGTCTTATTATTCTTGGGGGCATTGCTTCGCTGGCCACCAAAGGACTGAACACAGGTGTGGATTTCACGGGTGGACGTAACTATGTGATTGCATTTAACCAGGAGGTGGAGACTTTCGAAGTGCAGGATCACCTGGAGGCTGCCTTTGGGGTAGCTCCCACAGTGATTACCTATGGATCAAAGAGCACCGTTCGCATAACAACCAAATACCTGATAGATGATGATCGTCCCGAGGTCGATTCCATTATCAAAGCCCAGATGTTTGAGGGACTACAACCTTACCTGGATGATGATGCCACCCTGGATGAGTTTATCAACGGTCAGGACTATATCATTAGTTCGCACAAGGTAGGACCAACCATTGCCGATGACATTAAGCGGACCGCAGTAATTGTGATCATTGCTTCGCTGGTGATCATCTTCCTCTATATCCTGGCAAGGTTCCGAAACTGGCAGTTTGGTTTGGGTGCCCTGGCAGCCCTGGTACATGATGTGCTGATTGTCCTCGGGCTCTTCTCCATCCTGGATGGAGTCATGCCATTCTCGCTGGAACTGGACCAGTCCTTTATAGCGGCCATTCTTACGGTGGTGGGTTATTCCATTAACGATACTGTGGTTGTGTTCGACCGGATCAGGGAGTATGTGGGACTGCAGAAAAAGCGGGAGCGCAAAGATATCATTAATACTGCCCTGAACAGCACGCTGAGTCGTACATTCAGTACATCATTGAGTACCTTCTTTGTACTGCTGTCGATCTTTGTCCTTGGAGGTGACGTGATCCGGGGCTTTACATTTGCCCTGTTACTTGGTGTTATTGTAGGTACCTACTCCTCATTGTTTATCGCAACACCGGTGGTATATGATACCGTCAAAGGAGATGAGACTACACGCATACTGAAAGGTGCTGTAAGAAAATAAAAGATATATATAAGCTCTATTGAGGGGTGTGGGAGCTAATCTTAAGGATAAAGCCCACACCCCTTTTTGTTTCCAGGGACACGCTGGGCTCGGCCTGTATATATTTTCTTAAGCGGGATATAAACACATCCATGGAACGGCCCAGGAAATAATCGTTTTGTCCCCAGAGCTCTTCCAGGATATCTTCTCTCTTTACCACAGAGTTCTGATTTTCGATCAGGTATTTCAAGAGTTCCGATTCCCTGGGGGTCAGGCTAAAGGAATTCTTCCCGTCTTCAATCAATAGCTCACCATATTTAATATTCAGGCATCCGATTTTGGAAGTGCTTGTATCTTCTTTCCCGGCCCTCTTAAGAATGTTATTTAATCGGAGTACCAGCTCTTCAGCTTCAAAGGGTTTGGTGATATAGTCATCCGCACCGATCTTCAGACCCTTCAGGCGGTCCTCTTTCTGGTTCTTAGCTGTCAGAAAGACTACCGGCATAGAAGCGTCAAGCTTTCGGATCTCCCCGGCCAGGGTAAACCCGTCCATGACGGGCATCATTACATCCAGGATACAGAGGTCCACATGGTTCTCCTGAAAAACCTTCAGGCCGTGTTTGCCATGGTTGGCTGTATATACATTAAAACCTGACAGCTCCAGGTACTGTGCCAGTACTTTCTGGAGGTCTATGTCATCTTCAACAAGCAACAGGTCCATCATTTGTTGGAATTTTAATATGAAAAGTGGTGCCCTCTCCGGGTTTGCTATGAACCATGATGGTCCCCCCGTGAGCTTCCACGATTTGTTTAACATAATAGAGTCCAAGGCCCAGTCCTCTGACCACCCTTTGTTTGGCTTCAGCCCCTCTGTAGAATTTTTCGAACAGGTATTTCAAATCTTCTTTCTTGATACCCGGTCCGTTATCCGAAATATCGAACCATAAACAATGCTCACTATCTTTTACCATCAGCTCGATTTTGCAGGGAGTATTGCCATAGCGAACGGCATTGGAGAAGAGGTTATTCAGTACGGTGGCCATATGAACTTCATCAAGCAGATGGGTTTCTTTTATTAACTGGATATCCAGTTTAATTTCAGGGGCTTTATTACCCTGTTCCAGCAAAAACCCCTCTACCAGCTGCCTGGTCCAACTCTCCAGCATCAGGTGTTCGGGTTTTAATTTCACCTGGTCCTTCTCCCATATATTGATATCCAGAATCCGGTCGATGAGTTCCGAAAGGTGTTTGTTCTGTCTTTTGATCAGCCCTGAAAGTTCCTCTACCCTGTCCGGGCTTTCAATGATAGTCCTGTTGCCGAGAGAGCTGGAAGCCACGGAAATGGTGGAAAGGGGCGTTTTCAACTCATGGGTCATGTTGTTGATAAAGTCGGTCTTCATCTCCGACAAACGTTTTTGCCGTAGCATATTTCGGAGGGTCAGGATAAAAACAGTAAATACCAGGATCAGGGTACATAGGTCCAGGACCAGGATCAACCACATCTCTCTTAAGATGAGCTTCGAACGGTTCACAAAATCGATATAGATGCCATAGGAGATATTAAAGAAATTGCGCTCATGGGTGAAATTGCCTGCCAGCAAGGCACTGGCAGGGGCCTGTGGCAGCTGTACGCCATTGGGGTAGACCTGTTGCCGAAAGCCGATATCCACCAGGTAGAGCTCATGCAGCTGCAGGTGGTAAGTAAATTTGGGATCCACACCGGCCTTGTGGATATAGTCCCTGAGAAAATACTCGGGTTCCCTGTACTGGTTGAGGATCTCCTGGAAGACTTCCCCGGGTGTACGGTTTAGAGAATCAGGTTCGGAGAACATAAATGCAACAGCCTTATCGTCCAAAAGAAACAGCACGGAATCGAAATCAAAATTGTAATCCATGCTATTGAATTTGGACATGCCCTCTTTTACCAGATTTCCAAAACGGGTATCGAATTGCTCCTTTTTGGTACGGTAGGTCTCGGTGATAAAAACATATTGCACTGCGATAAGCACAAGCAGTGCAAGGGCGGACAATCCTATGAGAAAACGGCTCTTCATGCGACAATGGTACAGCTAAGATAAGTCCTTTCCTGAATCGTTAACCTATCATTAACACTGTATTAACCAAGATGCACGGACTTACGCCCTATTTTTGTTTTAGAAACCAGATAAATAAAGCAATATGAAAACACAGACCATATTTAGGATGTTCTCTCTCTCCCTGTTTTTTGTACTGTTGGGATCCGTGGCCATGGCCCAGACAAAAGAAGAAAAGAAAGCCAAGGATGCGGAGATGAAAGCCAAGCAGGAGCAGATTGAGATACAGCGTAAGCAGATGAAAGAGCAGCAATTGAAGACCATTGAGTTGGAGCATGTATATGCTGATCAGGCCAGGGAAGCATCCAGAGCCAGGAGTTCAGCGAGGGTTTATTCAAGAAGCAGCGGCTTCGATGAGCCATCCTATTTTATATACTCTGGCAGCCAGGAAAACCAGAGTCAGCTTACCATCAGAAACAGCTTCGATGGAGAGACAGATTCAGCCGAGGGTGAATTCGATGTGGATGAAAGTACCTCGCATATCAGGTGTACCATTAACGGGAAAGCCAAATCGGGTAAAATTACTGTGAAAATTTTGTATCCAGGGGGCAAGGTTTTTAAGGATCTTTCCATCACCTCTTCAGCTCAGATCTCCTTTTCCCAGTCCTTAACCATCCAGGAGGAAGAAAAAAATAAGTACATAGGAGCCTGGAAATATAAAATAACAGCAGACAAGGCAGAAGGAAGCTATACCTTATCGTTTATGACACATTAGGAGCAAGCATATCGAAGTTCCATTTACGTCCAGGGCCATTCTGATGCATTTCAGGATGGCCTTTTTTATTATCTTTGCGTAAATCGAAGCAAGGATGTTTGGGACTATATTATTTATTAGCGGGCAGGAGATTGTATTTGCTGTATTGATCGCATTGTTGTTGTTTGGATCAAAGGAGATTCCGAAGCTGGCCAGGACATTTGGCAAGGGAATGAAAGAGTTCAGAAAAGCCACCGATGATATCAAAAGGGAATTTGAAAACAGCACCCCGGATGTGATGGAAGATTTCAAGGAGATTAAGAAGAATCTGACCAAGGATGCCACTGAAATAGGCAAGAATCTCACCAAGGATGCCAATGAGATCGGCAAGAACCTGACCAAGGATGCCAATACAGTAGCGAAGGGTG
>JAUVIT010000345.1 GCA_030592605.1 Bacteroidota bacterium | reverse complement strand
GACAACCTCACTGACAAAGAAATCCTGGAGACCCTTGAAAAAGGTTATAGTCTGAAGGTGAAACAGTTGGAGCTGGAAAGGGAGTATTACCAGGAAAAGTTCCTGGAAGCACTGCCAACCAAAAAAGTTCTGAAACTGGGCAAGGTAGAGTGGGATTTCCGTCGTTACCTGATTCGCAAACTAAGGGAAGATGGACGGGGCAAGCATAGCCAGGGTGGAGGAAGCGGAAAACAGTCAAAAGGGCCGGCAGGAAACCCGATGCCTCCCATGCCTTATTAACTCTACCCCCTATCGCATATCCGCCGGCGAGTAGTCGCGCATCATGATCAGGTCCTCCGGCAGGTCCAGTTCTACGTCCTGCAGGAACTTCACACTCAGGTCAATATCATGATACATTACCTTATCATCCTTTACAAAAGATACCTGTTTTCTGTATCGCTCCATGAATCCTTCCATAAAGGGACTGGTTCGGGCCGGGCGTCTGAATTCCATGGCCTGAGCTGCATTGTATAGTTCAATGGCCAGGATCCGCTCCAGATTCAGCATCACCTTGTATGCCTTGGTGGCCGCATTGGCTCCCATACTCACATGATCCTCCTGTCCATGTGACGATTCTATGGAATCGACAGACGAGGGGGTGCAGAGTTGCTTGTTATGACTCACCATGGAGGCGGCGGTGTACTGTGGGATCATAAAACCGGAATTGAGTCCGGGATTAGCCACCAAGAAGGGAGGCAGATCGCGTGAACCACTGACCAGCTGGTAGGTACGCCTCTCTGAAATATTACCCATCTCGCTCATGGCTATGGCCAGGTTATCCAGGGCCAGGGCCAGGGGCTGACCATGGAAGTTTCCTGCCGAAATAATCAGATCCTCTTCCGGGAAGATGGTGGGATTGTCGGTTACTGCATTGATTTCGTTCCGGAACACATAAGCCACATAGTTGATGGAGTCCTTGGAGGCACCATGAACCTGAGGGATGCAACGGAATGAATAGGGGTCCTGAACATGGACCTTGGAGCGGCCAATCAGTTCGCTGCCTTCAAGCAGCCACCTGAATCTCCGGGCTGTAACCAGCTGACCCTGGTGGGGTCTGATTTGCTGAATCAACTCATGAAAGGGTTCGATACGGCCGTCAAATGCTTCCAGCGAAAGTGCCCCGATGATATCGGCCAGCCTGGATAATTTGAACACCCGCAAACAGAGATATACCCCGTAAGCACTCATAAACTGCGTACCGTTCAGGAGAGCCAGTCCCTCCTTCGATTTCAGCTCAATGGGATCCCAACCCATCTCTTTCATCACCTCAGAGGCCTTTCTTTTCTTCCCCTTTACATTCACATCGCCCATACCCAACAAAGGCAGGCTCATATGTGCCAGAGGAGCCAGGTCGCCCGAAGCTCCCAGTGAGCCGTAGGTATAGACCACCGGTAGAATATCATGGTTATAGAGGTCGGCCAGTCGTTGCACAGTCTCCACCTGAACACCAGAGTGTCCGTAGGAGAGAGATTGGATTTTCAGCAGAAGCATCAGACGGGTAATCTCTTCCGGTACCTCATCTCCCACACCGCAGGCATGCGACATAACCAGGTTTTTTTGAAGGAGTCCCAGGTTCTCGTTGGATATTACCGTATCGCAAAGGGAGCCAAAACCGGTATTGATCCCGTAGAGAATTTCGTCCGAGTTTTCCAGTCTGCGATCAAGATATTCCCTACAGGCCACAATTTTCTCACACACATCGTCCGATAATACAATCTGCGTTCCACCCGAACTGATCTCTTCAATCTTTTTCCAATCGATCTCCTCTGTGCTTACCAGATATACCTTCTCCATATCCATAAAATTTGGAGAGCAAGTACAGAAAAAAAAATGAGCTGTAAATGGAATAGAGAATGTTATTTGACAGAGCTTAAACGCTCCACCAGCTGTTCCGGTGTGAGCCGCTCCTGCTTGCCAGTCTCCATCTCCTTCAAAGTAAGTATGCCATCCTTAATCTCCTGCTCACCTACCAGGGCCACAAAGGGGATCTCCCGCGTGTTGGCATAGCTCATCTGTTTTTTCATCTTGGCCTGCTCGGGGTAGAGTTCAGAGGCTATACCACTTTTTCTCAGGCGGCCAAGGATGGGAATTATATGCTTCACTTCCGCCTCACCAAAATTCACAAAGAGCAGGGTGGTATCCAGGCTTGCTCTTTTGGGGAAGCGATCAAGCTGAAGCAATACGTCGTAGATGCGATCTGCACCAAATGAAATTCCCACACCCGAAACACCCTCCAGTCCGAAAATTCCGGTCAGATCATCATATCTTCCTCCACCACAGACACTTCCGATGGAGACCTCTGCCGATTTCACCTCCAGGATGCTCCCTGTGTAGTAGTTTAGTCCCCTGGCCAGGGTCAGGTCGAACTCAAGTTCGGCCCCCACCGGATCGCTTTCTAAATAATCCAGGAGGCTGCGTACCTCTCCCAGTCCTTCGTTCCCGGTTTCAGAAGCTTCCAGATATTTCTCAAGAAATGCCAGTTTTTCCAGGGTTGATCCCTCCATTTTTAACAGGGGATCCAGCTTAGCTATGGAATCAGTACTTAGTCCTTTCTGCTCCAGTTCGGCCATTACCCCCTCCTGCCCGATCTTTTCAAGCTTATCTATTGCCACGGTGATATCTGTCATTCGCTCCGGTGCCCCAATTACTTCAGCGATCCCTGCCAGTACCTTCCGGTTATTCAATTTGATCACCACCTTCAATCCCAATGCTTCGAACACCTCATCGATGATCTGGATCAATTCAAATTCATTGAGCAGGGAAGAGCTGCCTATAACATCCACATCGCACTGGTAAAACTCTCTGTAACGTCCACGCTGCGGGCGATCGGCCCGCCAGACGGGCTGTATCTGGTAGCGCTTGAATGGAAAGGAGATCTCATTGCGGTGCTGCACCACGAAACGGGCGAAAGGAACCGTCAGGTCAT
>JAUVIT010000146.1 GCA_030592605.1 Bacteroidota bacterium | reverse complement strand
GATTTTTACTGGATCTCACAGAGTGATCAAAGAATTGTGCTGACGGCAGCTGACTGCACCGGACATGGTGTACCCGGGTCCTTAATGAGCATGCTGGGAATAACCATGTTGCATGAAATCGTAAATGAAAAAGGGATCATGAACTCTGGTGAGATTCTGAACAAGCTGCGACTCAGTATAGCACGTACCCTTAAGCAGGAAGGAAGGATCGGTGAGCAAAAGGATGGAATCGACATGGCCCTGATTATATATGATACCCAGACCAGGATTCTGGAATTCTCGGGTGCCAACAATCCCATCTATATTGTTAGGAACGGTGAGATGCTTGAATACAAGGGCAATAACATGCCGGTGGCCTATTACGAAAAAATGTCCGATTTTACCAGCTATACCATTGAGATGAAACAGGGTGACCGTGTCTATATGTTTACCGACGGATTCCCGGATCAGTTTGGCGGACCCCAGGGAAAGAAATTCAAATACAGACCCTTCAAGGACCTCTTGCTGGAGATACATGAACGACCCATGGAGGAGCAGCACCGGATCCTGAGTCTTATCTTCGAGGAGTGGAAAGGAGACCTTAGCCAGATTGATGATGTGTTGGTGATCGGATTAAGGCTCTAAGGCATCAACACCTCGCCTTTTTTTCTTTTCTTTGTACCGCAAAAAAATAGCAATATAAATGGCCAAAGTATTAACGAGCAGGGAAGAGAATTATGCACAGTGGTATAACGATCTGGTATTAAAGTCAGGACTCGCCGAAAATTCGGCAGTAAGGGGCTGTATGGTGATCAAACCATACGGTTATGCCATCTGGGAGAAAATGAGGGATGAACTGGACCGGATGTTTAAAGCCACCGGGCACGAGAATGCATATTTCCCTCTCTTTATTCCAAAATCTTTTTTCAGCAGAGAGGCCAATCATGTGGAGGGTTTTGCAAAAGAGTGCGCAGTGGTAACTCACTACCGCCTGAAAACCGATGAAGAGAGTGGTGAAATCATTGTGGATCCTGATGCGAAGCTGGAAGAAGAACTGATTGTAAGACCCACCTCAGAAACCATCATTTGGAACACCTATAAGAACTGGGTTCAGTCCTACCGCGACCTGCCCATCCTGATCAACCAGTGGGCCAATGTGGTCCGCTGGGAGATGCGAACCCGTCTCTTCCTGCGTACCACAGAGTTTCTGTGGCAGGAGGGCCATACCGCTCATGCTACCCGTCAGGAAGCCGAAGATGAGACCACACAGATGGTGAATATCTATGCCGATTTCGCTGAAAGATTCCTGGGCATCCCCGTTCTGGTGGGGAGCAAAACCGAATCGGAAAAATTTGCCGGTGCGGTGGAGACCCTTACCATTGAAGCCTTGATGCAGGATGGGAAAGCCCTGCAGGCAGGGACCTCTCACTTCCTTGGACAAAACTTTGCCAAAGCATTTGATGTGCAGTTTACTAACAGAGAAGGGAAACTGGACCATGTGTGGGCCACCTCATGGGGGATGACCACCCGAATGATTGGCGCACTGATTATGGCTCACTCCGATAACAACGGATTAGTACTCCCCCCCAGGGTAGCGCCTATCCAGGTGGTAATTGTACCCATCTATAGAGGAAATGATGAACTTCCTCCCATTGCAGAAGTTGCAAATAAAATGAAAGATGAGCTTACGGCCCTGGGTATTTCAGTAAAGTTTGATGATCGGGATACACAAAAACCAGGCTGGAAATTTGCTGAATATGAATTAAAAGGAGTGCCCGTAAGAATTGCTATTGGTCCGCGGGATATTAAAAACGGAACCGTAGAGCTGGCCCGAAGAGATACCCTGGAGAAAAAAGTAATGCCGCAGGAGGGCATTAGCAACTATATTAAAGAACTACTGGAAGAGATCCAGGAGAATATTTACCAGAAGGCCCTGAACTTCAGGGATAAGAGTACTCACGAGGTTGATAGCTGGGATGAACTGGTGGATGTACTTGAAAACAAAGGAGGTTTTGCCCTGGCATACTGGGATGGTACCCTGGAATCGGAAGACCGTATCAAGGAAACCAAGGCCTCCATCCGTTGCCTGCTCAAGGATGCAGAACCCAAAGAGGGAAGATGTGTGGTTAGTGGAAAGCCTTCCAAACAAAGAGTCGTAATTGCAAAAGCCTATTAAAGTCTTACATAATAAAACCGTTCTAATGAAACTACGAGCTCTTGTCCCGGTCCTGTTTGCCAGTTTTTTATTACTTTTTCAGGGGTGCAATGATGAGAAAGGTTTGTATGAACTTTTTTCAGGTACCCTTCCACGATTTGAATTTGCCGATGGAGATGGAAGCAGGCACACAAATCCTGAATCTCTGTTTTTCACAATGAAAGGCAATGCCGTCGAGCTGGAGGGTGAGGTCTATCCCGTTGAAATCATCTCCGACGATGAGGAAAGTATTACCTATAGTGCTACAATCCCTATCAATAGTGACCTTACGGTAAGTGGACTCAGCTACATGAAATCTGAAGGGAAGCTGCACTTACAGTTTGCCGGAATCGAAAAAGAGCTGATCCTGGAGAAATTTTCCGACCTGATGGAGCGTAAAGCCAATGAGTTTGTAGAAGTGGAGCTGACTTCCGATCTCTCCCATCTTTCAGATAATCAGAGAGCTTTAATCGGATTGCTCTTCCAGGTGGCCGATATTATGGAAGATATCTACTGGGAACAGGTATTCCCCGACAGGGATGCTGCACTGGCATCCATGATGGACGCTTCTGTATCTCGCTTTTTCAGGATCAACTACGGACCCTGGGAGCGACTTAACGGAAATCTCCCCTACCTCCCTGGCTATGGACCAAAACCTAAGGGTTCAGGATATTACCCAGCCGATATGAGCATAGAGGAGTTTGAATCCCTGGATGATCCTGAAAAGAGCAAGCTCTATACACTGATCACCAGGGAGCAGGATGGCTCATTAAAGGTGGTCCCCTACCATAAAGCTTTTGCTGAACAGGTACAGCAGGCAGCTGAGCTGCTGAAACAAGCCTCAGAACTGGCCGAAAATCAGGGATTTAAAAAATATCTGAATCTAAGGGCCGAAGCACTGCTTAGCGATGACTACTACCCTTCAGATATGGCCTGGATGGATATGAAGGACAATGATATTGATTTTGTGGTGGGTCCCATTGAAAATTACGAGGATGCACTTTTTAATTACAAGGCAGCTCATGAATCCTTCATCCTGATCAAGGACAAAAGCTGGAGCGAAAAACTGGCCTATATTAACTCAGTTCTTCCTGAGATGCAGAAGAGCCTTCCAGTTCCTGATATATACAAACAGGAGGTCCCCGGTAGTAATTCCGATCTGGGAGCCTATGATGTAATCTATTATGCAGGAGACTGTAATGCCGGCAGCAAGACCATTGCCATCAACCTGCCCAATGATGAGCGGGTCCAGGGCAGCAAAGGCTCCAGAAAACTGCAATTGAAAAATGCTATCCGCTACAAGTTCGAAGAGATCCTCTTGCCCATCAGCAATGTGCTGATAGCTGAAGAGCAACGCGAACATGTAACCTTTGATGCATTTTTTGAAAACGTTATGTACCATGAAGTGGCACACGGACTGGGCCTTAACCAGACCATCGATGGTAAAGGAACAGTACGGTCTGCCCTGAAGGAGCAGTACAGTGCACTGGAAGAGGGAAAAGCGGATATCCTCTCCATCTTTCTGATCACCAGGATGTATGAAGCGGGAATGTTGGGTGAACGCGACCTTATGGATACCTATGTAACCTTTATGGCCAGTATTTTCCGCAGCATCCGCTTTGGAGTTGCTAGCTCTCATGGAAAAGCCAATATGATCCGCTTCTATTATTTCCAGGAAATGGGAGCCTTTTCAAGAGATCTGAACGGAAGATACAGCATCAATTTTGAAGCAATGCAGTTGGCCATGAACGAGTTATCACTTCTGATTCTTACTACCCAGGGTGATGGTGATTATGACCTGGCCAAGCAACTGGTAGAGGAGAAAGGATTTATAAGAGAAGAGCTGCAATCAGACCTGGAAAGGCTAAAAGTGCTGAATATTCCTGTGGACATAGTGTTCAAACAGGGGCCCGAAGTTGTAGGTTTACCCTAGGATCACCTCCCTTTTTTGTAACTTGTCAGGATGATACTCCGGGACTTCAATAGTTTTATAAGGAAACGGGATCTTTGCAGACCGGACGAGCGCATCCTGCTGGCTGTAAGCGGCGGAATCGATTCGGTGGTGATGGCACACCTCTTCAAGGAAGCAGGATATTTTTGTGCTATTGCCCATTGCAATTTCCAGCTTCGTGGCGTGGATTCTGAGCTGGATGAAGGCTTTGTCCGTTCGCTGGCACTTTACCTGGAGATCCCTGTTTATATCAAACGCTTCGATGTGGAGGCGGAAATGAAGGAGCATGGTATCTCTCTGCAAATGGCTGCAAGAGATTTACGGTATAAGTGGTTTGAGGAGCTAATGACGGAGCATTCAATGGACCGGGTGGCTACAGCTCACAACCAGAATGATGCGGTTGAAACCTTCTTTCTGAACCTGTCCCGCGGCTCAGGAATCAAGGGATTGAAAGGGATCTCTTCAAGCAGGGGAAGAATAATCAGGCCCCTTCTTTTTGCATCACGAACCCAGATCGAATTCTATCAAAAGAGCCAAAAGATTGAATTCAGGGAGGATAGCAGCAATCAGGAAACCAAATACCAGAGAAATAAGATAAGACACGATGTGTTGCCAGTGATGGAACAGATAAACCCGGGCTTTATGGAAGTCATGGAGGGGAATATGGAGCGTCTTGGGGAGGTGTTTGAAATATATGATCAATCTATTCAAAAGATCCGGGATGAGCTGTTTAAAGAGAAGCAGGGGAAGATCACCATCGATATTGAGAAACTCAGGGCACTAAGTCCCATACGGACCTGGCTCTATGAGCTCTTCTCTCCCTTTGGATTTACACCTATGCAATGTGAAGGGATCGAAAAGATCTTGGATGCCGGACCCGGTCGTCAGTCCATTTCCACCACCCACCGGCTCTTTATGGATCGCGATCGGATGATTCTGGTACCCACTGGCAGTAAATCCTTTGAACGTTATTACCTGGATGATCCGGTAAAACATTCTTCCCTGCCCTTTCCCATGGATATGGAGGTCCTCGAAAGAGCAGAGCTCGATTCAATTCCTAAAGATCCCAATACCGCCTGTCTCGACCTGGATGAAATCCTGTTTCCGCTAATCATTCGGCGCTGGATGCATGGCGATTATTTCTTTCCGCTTGGTATGGAGCAGAACAAAAAGCTCAGTGATTTTTTCGTGGACGAAAAGGTGTCGGTACCGGAAAAGGAACGAACCTGGATCATGGCAAGCGGGAAGAAAATTGTCTGGATCATGGGCTATCGGATTGATAACCGTTTCCGGATCACCCCTTCCACCAGTCGGGTTCTAAGGCTTCATTTCCAGCCCGAGATTGGCCCTTAAGCACTGGAAATAGGCTTTTAGCTCCTCTGTATCACGAGCTTTGATCATCGTTTTTATGCGATCCATCTGCTCGCTGATTCGTTCTACCTGCTTAAGGCTATGGGGACTGAGCAGGATCTCGGAAAGCAGGAAATCATCTTCCGATAGCAGACCCTCTGCAATACTGAAATGCTTTTTAAAAGTTGTCCCTGGTGCCTCCTGTTCTTTCATACAGGCAGCAAATACCATGGTAGATGAGAATGGAATGGAAAGCGAATAGGCGATGGTCTTATCATGCTCCTGGAAGGAGTATTCATGAACCTTTATCTTCAG
>JAUVIT010000002.1 GCA_030592605.1 Bacteroidota bacterium | reverse complement strand
GATGCCTGTGATGAATGGTGTTGAAACTACACAGTATATACGCAATGAAATGGGCCCGCCCCTTAATGCTATTCCAATCATAGCACTTACAGCTCATAACCCTGACCTGTTTTTTGATGATTTTTCAGATGTTGGATTTGATGAGCTTGTAACCAAACCATATTCAGTAGAGAAGATCAAAGCCAAGATCAATGAGCTGGTTGCATAGAGGCTGAAGCTCAGAACTGCTTATATATCAGATCCATAATCCCAGTCAATGCAAGTTGATCCACCTCGCTAAATGAATCAAGTTGGTCAGAGTCAACATCAAAGATGGCCACCACCTCTTTTTCTTGATTATAAACAGGTAGCGTAATCTCAGATTTCGACCTGGAATCGCAGCTTACATGTCCGGGGAAGGCATGAACATCCTTTACCAGAACAGGTGCATCCTTATTCAGAGCTGCCCAGCAAACTCCCTTGTCTTTCTCCAGTTCCTGACATGCCACTGGACCCTGATATGGCCCCACCACCAGCTTGCCCGATTTGAACAGGTAAAAGCCGGTCCAAAAATAATAATCCATTTTATGGTGCAATACTGCACAAACACTGGCCATTCTTGCCAGAGGATCGTCTGTTTTCACCAGCAGTGCTTCCAACTGCATGTGTATACGGGCGTAACGCCCCTCTTTTTTATTTTCCTGCATATATATTCCAGCTTATTGGGCTCCCAAAAATAGGAATTATTATCTTTGCCGCTCATTTTCAAGGATGAAGTTAAAAGAAGAGATAGAGAGGCGAAGAACTTTTGCCATTGTCAGTCACCCCGATGCAGGTAAAACCACACTGACCGAAAAGTTTTTACTTTTTGGGGGTGCCATAAATGTGGCCGGTGCCGTCAAATCAAATAAGATTAAAAAGACTGCAACCTCCGATTTCATGGAGATAGAAAAGCAGAGGGGGATCTCTGTAGCCACCTCTGTTATGGGATTTGAATATGGCGGGAAAAAAATCAACATCCTGGATACACCTGGTCACCAGGATTTCGCTGAAGATACCTTCAGGACCCTGACTGCGGCCGATAGTGTGATAATTGTGATCGATGCAGCCAAAGGAGTGGAGGTGCAGACCAGGAAACTGATGAATGTTTGCCGCATGCGCAAAACTCCGGTGATAGTTTTTATAAATAAACTGGACCGTCCTGCACTGGATCCTTTTGAACTTCTGGATGAAATTGAGAATGAGCTTGAAATTCATGTGCACCCCTTAAGCTGGCCTGTGAGCATGGGGCCCGATTTCAGGGGCGTTTACAACCGTTTCGAACAGAAATTTCGATCATTCAGCAGCACAAATAAGCAGATCATTGGGGAGCTGGTGGAATTCAATGACCTGGAAGACCCTGAATTTAAGAAGCATATTGCCCCCCATAGTGAACGCTTGCAGGAAGAGTTGGAACTTATCGGGGGAGTTTATCCCGAGTTTAACAGGGAAGACTACCTGGCTGGAAGAATAGCCCCCCTCTTCTTTGGAAGTGCGCTGAATAATTTTGGGGTCCAGGATGTTCTGGACTGTTTTATTCAAATTGCACCCTCACCTGGTGCAATTCAGACAGAACAAAGAAAGGTTGAGCCTATTGAAGAAAAATTTTCCGGTTTCGTTTTCAAGATCCATGCCAATATGGATCCCAATCATCGCGATCGGATTGCCTTTATTAAGATTGTCTCAGGAAAATTTGAAAGAAACAAAACCTATATACATGTCAGAAGTGGCAGGAAGATGAAATTCTCCAGTCCCACCTCCTTTATGGCAGAAAAGAAATCTGTAATCGATGAGGCATGCCCGGGCGACATTGTGGGAGTGCATGATACAGGCACTTTTAAGATAGGAGATGCAGTCACAGAAGGGGAGAAGCTACAGTTCCAGGGAATGCCCAGTTTTTCTCCGGAAATGTTCCGCTATGTGGAAAATAATGATCCTATGAAATTCAAGCAGTTGGCCAAGGGCCTGGAGCAGTTGATGGATGAGGGGGTTGCGCAACTTTTTGTAAGTGTAGCCAATGGTCGTAAAATTATTGGTACCGTAGGTGCGCTTCAGTTTGATGTGATCCAGTATCGCCTTGAACATGAATATAGTGCAAAATGCAGATATGAGCAGCTTCCCATGCACAAGGCGTGCTGGATAGAAACAGATAACACTGAAAAGTTGAAAGACTTCAGACTCAGGAAATACCAGCAACTGGCTACCGATAAAGAAGGTCGTGAGGTCTATATGGCCGAATCGCCCTATGCTCTGCAGATGGCCCGTGATAATTTCCCGGAAATCACCTTCCACTTCACTTCCGAATTCTGATTCATTTCAATTCTGCTGGAGCTTAGTCAAATACCAGATCCAGATACTGAAGGCGCAGCGTGATCCAATCAGAAAGGTACTGGAGCTCCTGGTCCATATCAATCTCCGCATCTTGCCAGCGGTCATTTTCCCGTTCAATGGCACCACTTCGTTTTAAAATATCGGCATAAGTCATGGCAGCGGCCATTATTGCGTCAGCTCGAAATACAGATTCCCTGTAATTCTCCCATTTTGCTTCAAGTAAGTCTTCAAATTCCTCCACGTCCAGCTCCAGGAGCCGGTCATAGAGATTATTTTCAAGCACCCCATTGGTGGAGCTTTGTCCGCCATGCCACATGATTCCCCAGGAGCCTTCCAGATCCCATGGCATTAGCAGGAAGCTGGTTTCGTTTGGGTACCTGGCCAGGTAGTAATTCTTTATAATATTGTCGTGCGCCAGGATCATATTTGTAAAAAGGTAATAATCAGCAACTTCATCCAGATTTACTAAAGTGTCTATTTGCGCTGAAAATACATCGTCCTCCTCAAGGGCCACTGTTTTTCTAAGTTTTGCAAGGGGGTCCCAGCATGCTTTATGATCGGGATAGACTTGTTCCCATCCCTCCCAGATAAGGGATTGTCCCGGCTCGCTATTATAGGTAGTAAATGCTGTTGCTCCACCCGTCCAATCAATTGCCTTATAGAGAACGCCTTCTGATCCGGGCCTGCCAGCAGTGAGTTTGATCAATGTTTCATCCAGGCGTTCTGAAAGGCAGTAAAGACCCATATATCTCTGATTAATAAATAGTTCCACGTACTCACACTGGATGCCGGGAGGGGCTGCTTTAAAGGGCGTCTGGCTCTTGCTGTCCCACATTTTCTCCCAAAGTTCAAAGGAAAGTTTATTACGCATTCTGAGGGGATCCACATACATGGCGTCCAGAATCCAGTCTTCTCCGTACCTCATTCCCAGCAAAGGTGCTGTGCGATCCTTCCCAAACCTGTCCTCCCACAATTCCAGTCCATAGGATTTCTTCTCATGCACGGCGGAGGTCCGTCCACGGATTTCGATTCCTGCGTAGCCTGAAAAAAGTACTGTTTGACCAGATTCGGCCTGTTCGTTAGCATAGGCTAACTCTGTCCAGGAGAGTGTTTTGGGTTCGTCCCTGATCTTTCTTTCTGTATGAATATGAAGTAGAGGAAGACTGGTGAACCAGAGCTGATAGTTTACGCTCTTATTGCCATTTCGTGCTGTCACATTGTAGGGATGATTTACCATCACTTCTCCCAGAACATTCTTTTCATTCTCTTTTAGTTCTCTGTCATTAAACTCGAGGGATTCGAATGCGCCAAACCGGACAAAGGGAGAGAAAGATTTGATGGTGTCAACTGGCAGCTTGTAGAGCAGCACATGCTCTTCTTTGTCGGTAAATGCAAATACATGGTCAAATTCAAGCACCCTGTCGCTTATGCTCCAGGCATCGGGCTCTTCAATTACCATCTCTTTATAACAACTCTCCAGGAAGATAGCCAGAATAGCTAAGAGCAGAGTGATTCCTTTATGAGGACCTGAAACTATCAAAATTCGTAGGTGTAGCGTGCTTTGAACTGGTATATCATGGCAGGTTCAAGCTCCGTAAATTCTCTGTTGAAGCCAAAGCCAAAATCAAATGATCCCAGCTTCCCTGGTTCATATTTGATGCCTCCGACAACGCGTATATACTCAAGCTCAGCATGATAATCAGGCCTGAATAACTGAAAAAGCTCTGCCGAAACATAGGGCTTAATCTTCTTAAAATCGTTGTAGCGTATCCGAATACGGTTTCTTACATATTTTTCATAATCAGCTGTCTGGTCAAAAAGATTAAAGCCCTCCACTTCTTTCTGGTAGCGTAGTCGGTAGTATATTGTAAGGAAGTAGAGCCGTCCCTTGTACCTCAGATCAAGGTTGTAACGCGTCAGATTATCATAACTGCCATCAGAATTTTTATCCCGGGTATACCTGTATCCCCCTTCCAGAGCGAAGTTTTTACTGATCCGGTAGCGTAAAGCGGCTTCAGTAAAATAGTTGTTGATTTCACTGATATTATGCTTGAACCTGATCTCCTCTTTCACGGAAGCGGACCAGGCCTTACCCCACGATTTCTCGATAGCAGCCCCTGTCCAGAATTGGAGATCACTTACCACCTTTGTTTCCTGGGCTCTTAGCTGTTTAGCTGCAAGCAGAAACAGGGCAAATACCAGGAGACCAACGCGAATAGTTTTATATGGTAAAGGACTATTCTTCATAGGTAATAAGTTCAGGGTACATGGGATTGGGTGTACTTACTATCACATTTTCAAAGCTCATATGAGAGGTGTCAGCGGCCCAGTGCTCCCTGTTCATGTTCCAGACGTCATAGACGGTGTTTTCGAGGCTTTCCGAGTTTCTTACATGGATGTATCCCTGATGGCTCATTTCATAACAGTCCCCGTATCTGATCCCGATTCCATTTCCAACGAAGCGGCAGGATTCAACTTCAACCTGGTGGTTGGGACTACTGTAACCCAACTCCAGCCCCTGACCGCAGTTGGCAAAGAGGCAGTTGGTAATCCGGTGTAGCTTGACGACAGATCTGGCACTGGAAAGGGCAGCTCCTTCATGGAAATTCGACTCAAATATAGTATTGTCAATGTGTACCTCACCTCCTCCGCTGGCACCGCTGTCGAGTCCGTCGTCTTTGGCAAACATAAAGACAGAATTGCTGATTAGCGCATTGGTCATGCTCAGGTAGAGTGCGTCATTATCTTCATCCCTGTACTCATAACTATCATCGGGAAAATCAGTGAAGACACAGCGGTCCATTAAAAGTTCCGATTCGTTCATCTGTCCCCCGGTTTTGGCCCGCTGTATCAGGCAATCGCTTAGTTCAAGGGTGCATAAAACAGGATAGAAAATCTGCCCGATATGGTCAATCATATAACAATGATCCAGCTTTAATTCCCCGTTCTCACTGTAGAAGAGTGCCTGTCTGCCAGCATGACCATAGCTGTAGTCTCCTCCAGTGTGATGGCCACTTCTGCTGAAGATCGTATGAGTGGCTTCCACGCGATTTCCAACTGAGGTTCCAATCATACCACCCCAGTAAGCCTCATTGTTGCTGCAGGTCATGGTAACCGGTGCATTAGCAGTGCCTGCCAGGTAAAGCAGTCCTTCGTTCCGGATATTCACTTCCGGATCAATGCTAACAAAAGAGCCACTGCCAATACTTAGTGTAGTACCTTCAGGAATTGTCAAATCAGCCGGTATATGTATATAACTTCCGGCCGCGATATGCAAATTGGAACTCAGCACCCCACTCAGCGATTGGGCTTGGGTATCGATTCTGTTGATATTCAGCAGGAAGCTCCTGTGATCAATCTTCAGTGCATCTTCGCTGCTGCCTGCCGGAATCTGTACCGATCCCACGCCACGCTTTATCCTGAATTGTGTAGAAGCAATTTCTGCATCAAGATAAGTATCCGAAAGTGTAAGTTCTTCCTCAAGCAGAACAATCAGTGGGATGGATATATCCAGAGGGGCAATGGGTGCATGTACCAGTTTAACTGATTGATCTCCCAGCTCTCCGGATTCAGGCTCAAGAGGGGTCCATGGGGGCAATCCCCACTCCGTATTACCCCGGTCAGGATCAAGGATCACGATCCGTATCACCTTGGGGGAATCCTGATGAGATCTTCCCTGGAAGATTTCGATTCTGTAATATCCGGCAGTCAGCAGTTCAAGAACATCCGGATTATCGGGCTTAGAACCATTCACCAGTACCTTATCAACGCGTTTTCCTTCATATGAGTTAATAGCGACCACCATAGCCTCGGTATAATCATACTTGTCGCTTAGTTCATCAAGTGTAAAGTCAGCGAAAATCTCGGGCGGAATTGTATTACAGGAGAGCATTGATGCAAAAAGTGTCAATATCAGGATGCTTTGAAATCTCATGGTACCACCTCCTTAAGTTGTTCCTTCATGGATGCCAGACGGTCCTTTACAAAGGCCTTTTTGTCTTCCAGGTTTTCCTCCCAGATTATAAAGCTGGTTTCATGTTGATCGAATCGGGATTGAGCCACTATCTCCTCGTTATTATAGAAGGGGAGCAATTCACCCTTTATCTGTTCGAACAGTGCATCAATATCTCCCAGGTCCATTTTCTCTATCATTCCAGCAATAGTGCTTTCGTACCGATCATAAAGATAGGGATCCATGGCTATGGAATAATCCAGGTCATCTTCGATAGAGAAGATCATTTTATACCCTATTTCATCCAGTATATCCTGGTGCGTTTCATAGTGGCGATCACCTAGCAGATGTCCCGTGCCCCAGTTGATCCCCACTTCGTGCGGATAGCTTCTGAACAGATCATCATAATCCCACGGAATAATGCTGAACCTGGGCTCATTTTGGCGGACCAAGGCATAGAGATAAACTTCGTCTGTATAATCTCCGTTTTGAAGCAGGTAATCTATGCCCATCTTACGGAAATACTGCTCCATGTTCAGTCTTTCATTCAAGGCATTGTACAAAGCCTCCCCCCGCAGGACAGTGAGGCTGGAATAGATTTCCTGAAACCTCGTTTCATAGCTTTCCCTCGGTATAGAATGGTAGGAAGGGGAATATTCAATATCGTCGAAGCTATTGTAGTATCCGCGACGAAGAATAAATTCGGAACCTATTTCCAGGTAATATTGCTCAGGGTCCTCCACCAGCAGGTAAATGCCCTGGGTGCTTCCATTGATCTTTAACTCCACAAACCTGTAAAAGAGCGGCATGATTCCCTGTTCCTCAAGGATGCCATATCCAATCCTGTTCTCAATGTATGTTTTATCCATGGCCATGGAAATCAACTTGAATCTCTTTAGATAGGCCATGTCAAATCCGCTTCGTCCCTCTATGGCAAGTGTCTCGTTTAGAACGACCGCAAAACTTTTACGCTGAAAACGTAATGCACTTTTACCACGTGTCTTAATTTCCTTCAGATCCAGGACCTTATTACCCATGAGAAATTCCATTCCCGCTTCCTTAATGGAATAGCTTGTATCCCTGCTATTATAAATGAATTCCTGTAACTCGGGAGTGACAGATAGTTCAAAAACCACATCGGGATTGGGCGGTAGCTCTACCTCCTTGTAGCAGGAGCTTATTCCCACCAGCGTCATGCATAATATGATGAATCTTGTAAAGCTCACTTTTCCCTTGTGATATTGTGACTGCAAAGAAAGTAAAAATGGCGCATACGGAACTGTTCTATTAGCGGATATGACTATATTCGTAACTCTTATTTAAAATTAATATTGCATGAAATATCATTCACTTTTCTTCGCGTCTTTGCTACTTTTTTCAATACCGCTTCTGGCCCAGCAAGAAGACTGGGAAGGGGGGTATGCCGATGGATGTACCTCTATTACTGTGGGAAAAGAGGCCACTGTCGATGGATCAGTAATCACTTCGCATACAGACGATAGTCACCGGACCCGCTCCTGGATGGATGTTATTCCGGCAAGCAAACACAGTAGTAATGCCACAAGCACCATGTATAAAAGAGTGGCCTGTGATTCATTTGCAATGCCCACCTATGGACATCAGCCCATAGGAGAGATACCCCAGGTAAAAGAAACTCACCAGTTTCTAAATACAGCCTATCCTTCCATGAACCAGTTCCAGCTGGGTATTGGAGAGTCCACTTTTGGAGGAAGGGAAGAGTTGCAATCCGATTCCGGACTGATCGACTGTCAGAGGCTCTGTCGCCTGATGCTGGAGCGTTGTAAAACAGCCCGCGAAGCCATTGAACTTGCCGGTGAACTGACTGGGAAATATGGTTGGAACGATTATGGCGAGGTTCTGACCATTGCAGATAAGACAGAAGTTTGGCACTTGGAAATTTTAGGTCCGGGAAAAGGAAAAACCGGTTCGGTCTGGGTGGCCCAGCGGGTACCTGACGATCATGTTGCGGTGAATGCCAATGCCAGCACTATCAAAGAGATAGACCTGGAGGACAGGGACCACTTTATGGCCAGTGAGAATATATATAGTGTAGCTGAAGAAGCAGGCTGGTGGTCCGAAGGGGATCCCTTCCTCTTCTGTTATGTCTATGCTCCCAATAGCCGGACCTCACTGGCTGCAAGGAGAAGAGAGTGGAGAGTATTTGATCTGCTGGCTCCTTCGCTGAAACTTGATCCCAATGCTGAAAATTATCCCTTTTCAGTAAAACCTGACAGGCTGATTTCCCTGGCTGATATGCGGATGGTCTTCTCGGACTATTACGAGGGAACTCCTTTTGATATGACAAAAGATATGGTGGTCACCGATGATCAGGGTCAAACTGTAGTCTCACCACTGGCCAACCCACATCTTCCCTACGACATGAACAAGCTTTTTCGAATCAATGGTGGATGGGGATGGCGCGGCGAAAGAACCATCGCACGCTGGTATACTATGTATGCCACTATTATCCAGTGCAGGGAGTGGCTACCCGATGAGATCGGGGGAGTGGTCTGGTTGGCCATGGACAATGTGGCTACTTCCATCTATATGCCTGTTTATTGTTCGGGTAGTGATCTTCCGGCATCTTATAAAACTCCGGGGCGTCCCAAGGGATATACCCATGAATCGGCCTGGTGGGCCTTTAACAGGCTAAGTACTCTTACGGCTCAGCGCTGGGGTGAAATGCGCTATGATGTAAACGGTGTTTGGGACAGCTGGCAGGAGGAGCTCTTTGACGGGCAGGCTGCTTTTGAGGACAAGGCACTTGAACTCTATAAAAGGGGGAAGAAAGAGGAGCTTGTAAATTACCTGACCAACCATACCATAGATTGGGGCGACAAAGTGGTTGAGAAGGCATGGGAAATGGGAGATATGTTGTGGACCAGGTATGATGAAAAATTCTAAATATGAGCCTTAGCCAAAATCGTCGCGGATTTGCAAGCGACAACAACGCAGGTGTGCACCCCGATATCCTGACAGCACTTACAGAAGTAAATGATGGTCATGTGATTGCCTATGGCGATGATCCCTATACAGAGAAGGCAAGCGCTCAGCTCAGGGAAATCTTCGGGCAGGAGACTGAAGTGTTCTTTGTATTTATAGGTACTGCCGCCAATGTCCTGGGGCTTTCAACGGTGACACAGTCCTATCATGCTGTTATCTGTCCCGAAACAGCCCATATTAATGTGGATGAGTGTGGTGCTCCGGAGAAGTTTTCAGGTTGCAAATTACTTACATGCAGCACACCCGATGGAAAACTGACCGTTGATATGATCGCTTCACATATGCATGGAATCGGTTTTGAGCACCATGTGCAACCCAGAATGGTCTCCATTACCCAGGCCACAGAACTGGGTACCGTGTATACGGTCGATGAGATCAGGGAGATTGCCAGGTATACACACGAACATGGCATGCTGCTTCATATGGACGGTGCCAGGATCAGCAATGCTGCTGTTTCACTGGGGAGCGACTTTTATGAAATGACAGGCGGAGCAGGAGTGGACGTGCTTTCCTTCGGGGGGACCAAAAATGGTATGATGTATGGTGAAGCAATTATATTCTTCGACAAGGCTCTCTGTAAAGATTTCAAATACAGACGAAAACAGGGAATGCAGCTGGCTTCGAAAATGAGGTATATCGCTGCCCAGTTCAGCGTCTTTCTGGAGAATGAGCTGTGGAAAGAGAACGCCAGTCATGCCAACAGGATGGCCAAAAAACTTTATGCTTCTGTAAAGGATATTCCGGGTCTGGAGGTAACCCGACAGGTGGAATCTAATGCTGTATTTGCAAGGATTCCCTCCCATATAATTACGGCCTTGCAGGATGAGTTCTTTTTCTACGTTTGGGATGAAGAGCTTTCGGAAGTGCGCTGGATGTGCTCATTCGATACCACCGAAGCAGATATCGAATCCTTTGCTTCTCTGCTCAGGTCCATGCTTTAGTCAGGGGATCAATAGGGAAGAGTCTCCATAACTGAGGAAGCGGAAACCCTCATTCAGTGCATAATTATAGACCTTAAGCCAGTCCTCCCCAATCCATGCTGCAATCAACATCAAGAGGGTGCTTCCCGGCATATGAAAATTGGTCAGCAGGCCACTGATGGTCCTGAAGCGGTATCCCGGGACAATCATCAGCTGGGTGGAGAGATGCAAATGCTCCAGTTTGAATTGTTTACAATAATAAAGAAGAGATTCAATACTTTCCGACAAAGAAATATCCTGGGGAAGCTTCTCATTCTCCCATTGCACGATGGACAGTGATAAGGATTTGCGAGGGGCCTGCTCCTTTAATTTAACACCTAACCAGTAAAGTGATTCCAGGCTGCGGGTACTTGTGGTGCCTACAGCTATCAATCCATCACTTCTCTTAAGCCACTGCTCCAGGAAAGTCCTGCTTACCACCACCAGCTCCGAATGCATTAAGTGCTTCCTTGCATTTTTCTCTTTTACCGGTACAAAAGTGCCGGCACCAACATGGAGGGTGATATGTTCCATGCGGACCTTCGACTGCTCCATCTGCTGTATCATCTCCCCGGTAAAGTGCAATCCGGCCGTTGGTGCGGCCACAGAACCATTGTTCATGCTGTAGATAGTCTGGTAACGCTCCCTATCGCTATCCTCTGCTTTCCGCTTCAGATACGGTGGGATGGGAGTGCTTCCCGACTCTTCGATGATCTCTCCAAAAGACACTCCACTTTGCTTCCACTGAAACGAAATGATAAATCCTTCCCCGCTCCGCTCTTCCAGCTGTGCTTCAAGCTTTAGCTCTTCACCATTAATACGCGTGTTCAGGAAGATCGGACCTCCCTTCCATTTCTTTACATTTCCAACCAGACAGAGCCATGTGGCAGAATTCCTGGCCTGAAAAGCTTGCTCATAATCGGCCGGGTCGATGGGTTCGAGACAGAAAATTTCAATCCGGGCACCCGTCTCTTTTCTAAAGTTAAGACGGGCCTGTATAACCCTGGTGCTATTAAAGACCAGCCAGGAGTCTGCAGGCAAGTGATCAGGCAGATGGCGAAATCTGTCCTGGGAGATACTTCCGCCCCTGTATAGCAGCAATTTGGAGGCAGATCTGTCTGCCAGGGGATATTTGGCAATGTCCTTCTCGGGCAGATTATATCTGAAATTCTCAAGACGTATGGAGGATGGCTCGGCCATGTTTTCTCAATGATGTCCGCAAAATTAACTATTTTTGCATAGTTCTTTTAAAATTTTGCAGTAGTTGACCCTGTCGCTGCAGGCTTCGGCCTGTGGAGGAAAGTCCGGGCAGCTAAGGGTACCGCACTGTTGAAAAACAGATGTCTGTGAAGGCATGGGGTGCAAAGAAGAAAATAACCGCCTCCTCACGGAGGTAAGGGTGAGAAGGTGGGGTAAGAGCCTACCAGTGTAGCGGGTGATCGTTGCAGCTGTTTGTCCTGCGGGCTGAAAGGCCATGTATACCGGCATTATAAAAGCTACCCGTTTCAGCCGGGGGGTAGGCCGCTTAGAAAAATGACAGGGATCCTGCTAGTCAGGATACAGAACCTGGCTTACCAACTACTGCATTTTTTACTCTACTACAGGTTTTCCAAATAAAGAGGAATCCAGTGCTTTATTGAATTCAACCGATTCAAAGGTAACAGTACTGAAAGGCTGCCCACCCATTTTCGATGCCATATAGTGAGCCACAGGTATACCCTTTATCGTTTTATAATCTTTCATCTCCATTTCGATCTCAGCATCCATTCCGTTAACTGACTGACTTGTAATAACTTTAGTCATCAGGGAGCTCTCCTTGGAGATTAGGATGACCATTTCATCCCCTTCAGCTTTAGTAAGTTTTATCTTATAGGCAGATCCGTCTTCGCTGGTTCCGAGCAATTCAAGATTATTTCCTTTTTCCTTATAGCCCCAGAGAGGACTATCCATGTTAGCCTGATTGAGTACGCCTTTAAGTTCTTCTGTTCCCATTTCCCTGGGTTCAGTAACCCCCATGGCCGGAGCATAGGTCCAGGCTGTGGTGCCATTGTAAGTCGTGATCATCTGAGATCCCATAAAGTCCATTTCCATCCTGAAATTGCTGGGTCTTGCCTGGTAAAGGCTGATATTTGTCTCCATTCCCATAGCTACTACATTGCCTTTCATGGTGATGGAGGTGATCTTTGATAGTTTATCCTGGGCTGAAGCCTTATAGTGATCGTTTAGTATCTTATCCAGGTCCTGTGCTGACAGGGCTGTGATTGCAAATATTGCAATGGCGAATGAAATTGTAAGTCTACGCATGTGTATTGAATTTTAGATATAATCAAATTTACATATTAATAACGACATCTCTAAGCAGGGTCAGTTTTCTTAAAAGTTCATCCAGGAACTCCAGTTTAAGCATATTGGCGCCATCCGATTTTGCTATGGAAGGATCGGGATGTGTCTCCAAAAAAATTCCATCAGCACCCACTGCAATCCCTGCCATGGCCATATTTTCAATTAGTTCCGGCCTGCCCCCTGTCACTCCGCTTGCCTGATTAGGCTGCTGAAGGGAGTGGGTCACATCCAGAATAACCGGAAAGCCAAATTTTTGCATTTCCGGGATTCCCCTGAAATCCACAAGCAGGTCATGGTATCCGAAGGAAGTGCCCCTTTCGGTGATCAAAACCCTGTTATTGCCAGACTCGACTACTTTATCAATGGCAAACTTCATGGAATCGGGGGAGAGAAACTGTCCCTTTTTTACAGATACGGCACAATCGGTCTTAGCACATGCTACCAGAAGATCTGTTTGTCTGCACAGAAAGGCCGGTACCTGCAGTATATCAACAAATTCAGCTGCTTTTCCTGCCTCTTCCGGACTGTGCACATCGGTGATTACAGGGAGGTCAAATTGTTCTCCCACCTCCTTTAGAATTTTCAGCGCTTTATCATCCCCTATCCCCGTAAATGAATCAATGCGGGAACGGTTGGCCTTCTTATAAGAGGCTTTAAATACATAAGGGAGTTGATATTTCTCACTGAGATTCCGGATATGTTCGGCAATATACATCACCATATCCCTGCCTTCAACCACACAGGGTCCGGCAATCAGCAGAAATCCCTGACCATCTCCAAAAGGGATGGAGGGAATTAGTCTATTAAAGTCCTTACTTTTTGCCATAATTTTTCATCTCTTTCCACAACTTACTGAGCCGCTTGCGCATTTCCTCTTCGCGGGAATTTTCTGCAGGCCGGTAAAACTGAGGTGTATCCAGATCCTCCGGAAGGTAATTTTCCCGGACAAAATGATCTTCATAATTGTGAGCGTACTGATAATCTTCACCATATCCCAGGTCCTTCATCAGCGAAGTCGGTGCATTCCTAAGATGGAGCGGAACTGCCAGGTTTCCCGTTCTCTGCACTACCTGAAGTGCCTCATTGATTGCTGCATAGGCTGAATTGCTTTTGGGCGAAGCGGCCAGATAGATGGTGGTCTCGGAGAGTATGATACGGGCCTCCGGCATACCGATCATATGTACTGCCTGAAAGCAGTTGGTGGCCATCAAGAGGGCATTGGGATTGGCAAGGCCAATATCCTCCGATGCCAGGATTACAAGTCGACGGGCGATAAACTTAATATCTTCACCACCTGAAAGCATTCTGGCCAACCAGTAAACTGCTGCATCGGGATCGCTTCCCCTGACCGATTTGATAAAAGCGGAGATAATATCATAATGCATCTCGCCATTCTTATCATAGATGGCCATATTCTCCTGAAGCCGGTCAGTAACCATAGCATCGGTGATCTCAATGGTCTGATCCGGGTTAAAATCTTCACCCGAACTTTCGGATTTCACCACCACCTCCAGGGTGTTAAGTAACTTCCTGGCATCGCCTCCGGAGTATTGAAGCATTGCCTTGTTCTCCAGAATAGAGATCTTCAGTTTTTTCAGGTAGGGATCCTTTTCAAGAGCACTTTTCAGCAGGGATTCGAGGTCCTCCTTTGACAGGGAATTCAGAATATAGACCTGGCAACGGGAAAGCAGGGGTGAAATCACCTCGAAGGATGGATTTTCCGTGGTGGCACCGATCAATGTTACGATGCCCTGTTCAACTGCTCCCAACAGAGAATCTTGCTGGGATTTTGAGAAACGGTGAATCTCATCGATAAACATCACTGGATTGGGCTGATTAAAAAACTGATTCTTTCGTGCCTTTTCGATGGCTTCCCGGACATCCTTAACACCCGACTGAACGGCACTCAGGCTATAGAATGGACGGTCAAGCTGTTTGGAAATAATGGAGGCCAGGGTTGTTTTCCCCACTCCGGGGGGCCCCCATAGAATAAATGAACTAAGGGAACCCGAGAGCACCATTTTGCGTATAACCGCATTGGGACCTACCAGATGTTCCTGTCCGATATAGTTATCCAGGTCTGCTGGACGCATACGATCGGCAAGAGGTTGGTTGGGAAACTGAAATGCGGGAGACATGATCGCAAATTTAGGTTTTTTTTAATTTTGTTGCAGAAAGTAAATCATATTATGATGAAACAAAATATAATTAGGGCCAGTTTAGTTTTATCAATACTGGCAGGAGGGCATGCTTTGAATTCCCAGGTGCCCTCGCCGGAGTTTATATATGGAGGTGTTGAGGATGCAGAGGTGCTCTTACAGGAATACCTGAAACCCTATGCCAACATTCTGGGCTCGGACCTAAATGCCGGCTGGTATAATACAGCCAAACCACATGAGCTGGGCGGATTGGATATAACTGCCACGGTTAGCTGGGCCAAGGCCCCGGCTTCGGCACTCACTTATGACTTGGGTGCATTGATGTTAAATGGAACCGTTGAGCCCAATCCTGGCACTATTGCACCCACAGTAGCTGGTGAACAGGAGCTTCGCCCCGGCCTGTCTTATTCACAAATGGTAGATATGGGTGATGGTAATATGCAGGAAGTGACATACTCCAGTTTTACTGTACCCGATGGAGCAGGATATGATGTTTTTCCGCTTCCTATGGCTCAGCTGACTGTGGGCTTGCCTTTTGGAACAGATGTGTCTGCCAGGTTCATTCCCATGATAGGATATAAAGATTATGGGGAGATTGGATTATGGGGTGTGGGCGGGAAGCATTCCATTTCACAATGGCTGCCTTTTCTTAAAGAAATGAAATTTCTCGATGTCAGTGTGCAGGGAGGCTATACAATGGTAAGTTCTTCGGTTCATGTAGTGGTTGAACCCCAGGATCTTGTGGAGGTAGATAACTATCCGGATTATAACTGGGATGACCAGTTTATTACGCTAAAAGTAGAGGGTTGGACCCTTAATCTGATCGCCTCCCAAACCTTGTCGGTGCTCACTTTCTACGAAGGAATCGGTTATGCCAGTTCCATGGTGGAGTTGCTTATGGAGGGTCACTATCCCGTCAATACAGTGATCCTGGATGAAAACAGCGACGATTTTGGAAAGGTCAGCTACGAAATACTGGAGAATCCCATAGATTTGAACTATAAGAATTTTAACAACCTGCGTGTGAATGTGGGGGCAAGGCTAAAACTGGGAGTATTGACTCTCCATTACGATTTTACCTACACCCTCTATGCTACGCAGTCGGTGGGTATTGGGATCAGTTTCAGGTAAGAGCTAAACTTCCTGGGACTTAGAAACCGTTCAGGTTCATAGTTACGGTGGGGATCAAAAGCAGCCAACCCAGGAAAATTAAAATGGCCATAAAAGGCAATACCCACTTCAGCCATTTTTCATAAGGTATTTTGGCTACACCGAGCACACCAATCAATACGGGGGAAGTGGGAGTAATCATATTGGTAAAACCATCGCCCAATTGAAAAGCCATCACCGTGGCCTGCCTTGATACACCGATAAGATCAGAGAATTGAGACATGATGGGCATGGTCAGTGCAGCTTTTGCTGAGCCACTGGGAATTACAATATTGATCAGGGTCTGAATCATATACATCATACTTACAGAGGCCAGCTTGCCAAACTCCTGCATGGATTGGGCAATACTGTACAACATGGAGTCGATGACCTTGCCATCCTCCAGTATCACCAGGATACCACCAGCCAGACCAACCACTACTGCAGCTGAAAGGATGTCCCGCATTCCTTCAATAAACAACTTGGTAATCTGATTGGCACTCCTGTTCATGGCAATGCCTGAAAAAATCCCCATCACCAGGAAAAGGGTGGCTATCTCCTTGACAAACCAGCCATAACCCATGACCCCTACAATCAGGTATATAATGGTGAAAACAAGTATGTTCAAGATAAAGAAGTGAACTGATTTTCGAAGTGTGAAAAAACCTGATATGGCAAACAGGCCGGCTATGACTGGCAGAAAACTAAAGGTGTACTCACTGTTTCCTATGCGGAGGGTAGATAGTGGTTCCAGGATAGCAAAAACTGTTATTCCTCCCAGCAGGATAAAGAATGTGACCCATGCCATCACCGGAGTCCGGTACTCCAGCTGATCCAGGTCTACACCTTCTCTTCCCCTCCAGTAACTGTCAGACTCATACACGGGAGAAGCCTTGGGATTTTTTCGAATACGCTTTGCATATCGTAAAACCCATGCTATTCCCACCACATTAATTACAAGCCAGACTACAATCCTGTATTCTATTCCGGAAAAGAGAGGCAGACTGGAAAGTCCCTGGGCAATGCCTATGGTAAAAGGATTTAGCAGCGCACCGGCAAAGCCCAGTCCGGCGCCCACAAAACACATGCTTAGTCCGACGATGGAATCATAGCCCATGGAAATTGCCAGAGGAACAAAAATGATGATAAATGCAATGGTCTCCTCACTCATTCCGAAAGTTGCTCCGAACATGCTGAATATCAGCATAATCATGGTGATAATCATATTATCCACACCCAGGATCCTGAAAATGCGGTAACGTTCCAGCTTCCTGACCCGCACCAGGAAAGACTGGATTCCAACATCAATGGCCTTGCTGTCATTCATAATCCAGAATGCACCCCCTATGATCAGGATAAATACGATGATATCGGCCTTGTCAGCAAATCCGTCAAAAAAGGCACTGAATAATTGCCATGTTTGCGGATGTTTTTCAGCATCATGGTAAGATCCCTCTACGATCACCTCCCGCATGGTTCCATTGACATCCACAAGTTCTCTGTCAAATTCGCCTCCAGGCAATACCCATGTAAGCACCACAGCTGCAGCAATAAAGAAAAATACGATTACGTAGGTATGAGGGATAGCAAATTTTCTGGCCATAGGTCCTGATCTTTCAGATTTACAAATATGAATTAAAATATTGAAGGGAATAAAATTTCTTACATTTATCCCCTCTAAACAGCCCTTTATGTTGTTGCTCCGTACCCTCTGCCTGTTTACACTGGTTCTTGTCTCGGCTCATTTACCTGCTGCTGATCAACTCAAACAAGACAGTCTGAAGCTTCAGATTGAAGAGGATATTGCCGATTCGACACGTTACCGCTTGCTGTTTGAATTAGCCGAGGATCTGGGAACAACAGACACAATTCTCGCTTACTCCTACCTGGAACGAGCGAAGGAGATTGTGGATTCCCTTAATGATTTGCAGGGCCTTGGACGCTATTACAAGGTACTGGGAAAGATTAAAGCCCGGTGCGGACTCTATGACCAGGCAATTCTGCACTATGACCGTGCCCTGGCCTATTTTAGTGAAGCAGATGATCAACTCAGTTTTTTTGAAACAATAAAGGAAAAGGGAAATGTCCACCTCTTCAGATCGGAGTATTCCCAGGCTATGAACCACTATGAGTTAGCCCTGGACTACTACAGAAAGAACAGCAATGTTATAGGGACAAGCCGCTGTCTGAACAATATGGGAATTATCCATAAAAACAGGGGCGATTACGTGGAAGCCCTTTCTGTTTACCAGGAGTCTGTTCTTTACCTTGATTCTGTCAGGAATGCCCATGATATTTCCCAGGCTTATATAAATATGGGCAATCTGTTTGTTCTGCTGGGGGGCTACGAAAGGGCTCTTGAGTATTTCGGTAAGGCGCTTGAGATTTCGGAACGGAACAATTACCAGCATAACATTTCGCTCACCCTCTCCAACTCAGGGGTCATACAGAATAAAATTGGAAACTACGACGAAGCTCTAAAGCTTTATCAGCATTCCCTGGAGGTCAGCAAGTCTCTTAATGACCCGGTACTGATATCAAACTGCCTTATCAATATTGGAACCAACTATGCAGATATGGGTGAACCTGAAAGGGGACTTGAATATGTGCAAGAAGGTATGGAGATAAAAGTAGAACTGGGAGATGATCGGACTATTTCCAATTGCTACATCCACCTTGCTGATATTTACTCCATGATGGAGGAGTATGAGAAAGCCATTGAACTGTTAAACAGGGCAATTCCCGTTAAAGAAGAGCTGGATGAGCCTGAGGGACTTATCAGATCTTACCTTGGCCTGGGAAATGCTGCTCTTAAGCAGGGGAGATATGGTGAGGCAGACAGGATGGCAGATATGGGCCTGGAGATAGCCCGGGAAATTAAAGCCATTGAGTATATCGCACAGGGCTATTTGATTAAAAGAGAGATTGCGGTGAAACAGGGCAATTACCGTTCGGCCTACCAGTATGCAATGCAACACCACCTCTATGCCGACAGCCTGATGGATAAGGCTACCGCCAAAGCTGCCATGGAGATGGAGTTCAGAACTCGTTCAAGGGTACTTCAGCAGGAAAATGAAAATCTAAAGATTCAATCCAACCTACACAACTTGCTGGTACGAAAAAGAACCTTCGTGTTTCACTCCAGTCTGGTTATTGTCTTGGTGCTGTTGCTCGCTTTAATCCTGGTTCTTTATTTCATGCGTCGTCATAAAAATACATCTCTTAAACTGGAAGAGAAGAACCTGGTCATCACCAAACAGAACCTGAAACTGGACCAGGTAAATAAAACCAAAGACCGAATGATGTCAATCATTGCCCATGATCTGAGGGG
>JAUVIT010000118.1 GCA_030592605.1 Bacteroidota bacterium | reverse complement strand
GGAACAGTATCTGAAAAAGGATCAGAGAAAGGCTTACTTATTTTTTCACTTATATTCACCTCTTGAATCTGTTTAATCCCAATCAAACCATACCATGAAAAAATTTGCACACCTTATCCTTATTCTTTGTCTTTTACAATTTTCCTTCCCGGCTCAATCCCAGGATGCCAAACAAAAAGGGCTCGATGCCATCACCCAGCAAGCGGTGAAAGGACAACTGGAGTTTCTTGCTTCCGACTGGACCGAAGGAAGGGCCACCGGAACTCCTGGTGCCTATATGGCTGCAGATTATATTGCCAGTCTTTTCAAGGTGTACGGACTTCAGCCAGCTGGTGATATGGAATTTGAGAGACCCACCAGGGCTGAGCGGATGGCAGGGATAAGGCCTTCCAGTTATAGAACCTATTATCAGAATTTCAATCTGATTGAAACCCGGGCAGGCAAGGATCATGAATTGTCGCTCACCGAAACAACAGCGGGAGGCTCACGCACTTTTAACTTTACCTACCAGACAGATTTTTCGGTGCAGGCTTCAGGTGTTTCCAGTGAGATGGAACTACCCATTGTTTTTGTGGGTTATGGACTCACCGATAAGGAGAATGGATATGATGATTTCAAAGATGTGGATGTAAAGGATAAGATCATCCTGAGATTAAGCGGCTATCCGGGTCATACAGACGAAACATCAAAAGGGTATGATACCTTTTCTTCGGAATGGGGCCGTGGAAGGTATACCCTGATGCGCGCCAAGAACAACCGTGCTTCCGAGCTGGGAGTGGCTGCTATAATTGAGGTAGATCCGGGCAGCGATGTTGGTGCCGAATGGGCCGCCAACCTCCCCTTTCGTGTAAACTCAGGGAACTATGAAGGTGTTAAACCCAGGGCCTCTTATTATGAAACACGCATGAGTCTTCCAGGAAATGAGCTAAACAATAATGCAGTTCGCATCACTGTTTCCAACAGGGTCATGAATGAACTGGTAAAAGGTTCTGGTGTGGATCTGGAAGCGTTCCAAGAGAAGGTGAAGAGCAGCATGAAGCCTGATTCCAAAGTACTTGCCGGGAAAAAGCTAAGGGTCAAATCAAATGTAGATTCAAAACTAATCCGGGCCAGAAATGTGCTTGGCGTTCTTCCCGGGAAAGATACCACCGAGATCATAGTGGTCGGTGGACATTACGACCACCTGGGCATCCATGACGGCTGGATCTGGAACGGTGCCGATGACAATGGTTCCGGAACAGTTGGAGTAATGAGTATTGCCAAGGCCTGTATGGCCACAGGGGAAAAACCTGAGAAGACCATTGTATTCTGCGCATGGACCGGCGAAGAGAAAGGGCTTCTGGGCTCCAGGTATTTTGCCGATCACCCCTACGACGATGCAAAAATGATCCTGAACCTCAACTACGATATGATCTCCCGCGACAATACAAATGATACCCTTGGTAACATGTGTAGCATGAACTATACCAAGGCATATTCTGTATTGAAGGAGCTGACCAATAAAAATATTGAGGAATATAAGCTGGATCTTGATGTAGCTTTCAGGCCCGCTAAGCGTCCGCGCGGTGGCAGCGACCACTCTTCCTTCTCAGCGAAAGATGTGCCGATCATGTACTTTATGGCAGGTTTTCCACCCGAATACCATCAACCTGATGATCATCTCAAGCTGGTGAACTGGGATAAAATGGTCAACATTATCAAGGTGGGTTATCTTAATATCTGGGATCTGGCCAACTCGGATTGGGGAGCTGCCGAACCTAAATAGAATTTATTATTGTCTAAAAAGCTGAGGCGCAAACTCGGACAGGTAGATCCGCCAGTTCTTCCAGATATGTCCACCCTCGCTTTCGCGATATGTATTGGGCATCCCCATGGCATCCAGCTTCTCTTTGTAATTCACGATATTATTGTAGAGAAAATCTGCTTTACCGATACCGATCCAGTAAAGCTCATATCCATTCTCCTTCTGGATCTTCAATGTGGCGTCAATATTTTTGTACACCTCAGAGGTGGTATTCTGATTGGGCAGAATAGCTGCCGAAAAAAGTCCCACATAATCAAAGGTATTGGGATAGTAGCGTGAGATATGTAGTGAATGAAATCCACCCATGGAGAGTCCAGCCACGGCCCTGTTCTTCTTTTTTGCTTTCACCCTGTAATTGTCCTCCACGAATTTCACAATGTCCAAAAAGGTCGCTTCGAAGGTCCCATCCATGGTCCCTGTCTCCATAAACTGAGGCTTGTAATAGCCTCTTTTCCCTTCGCCAGGGGCAGCCTGCTGGGAGACATTTCCATTGGGCATCACAACAATCATCGGCTCGGCCTTGCCCTGGGCAATCAGATTATCCATTATCTGTGAGGCTCTTCCCAGCTCATTCCATGCCTCTTCATCACCACCAGCCCCATGCAAGAGGTAGAGCACCGGGTAGGATGATCTGGCTGACTCATAGCCAGGAGGAGTATAAATGGTGATACGACGGCTCATATTCAGACCAGGAGAATTATACCAAGTGCGCGTCACCGTACCATGAGGTACATCCATTACCCGGTAAAGGTCCGCCTGCTCCCCCTCAAGCAGTAAAATATTGGTATTGGTGGCAATATCGCGACTTACAAATACATTGTTGGGATCGTTGGTACTAACCCCATCAATTAGAAAGGCATATCCATAGAGTTCCGGCTCCAGCACGGCCGTTGTATAGGCCCACAGACCATTCTCATCCCTCTCCATAGCTACAGAACCAGGGACCCAACCCTCAGCCGGCATCCAATCGCCCCTTAGCTTCACCTCTTCCGCTCCTGGTGCCTGGACCCTGAAGGTGACCGTATTATCCTCATGAATCTCAGGCGATACGATTTCATTTCCCCCGTACTGGGCTTGTAGTACACTGGCTTGAAATGACATAAGAGTCATTGCTGTCACAATAAATATCAGTATATTTTTCATAGTTCTCTGATTCTAATATTCTACTAGGGTTTAATATAGCCAATTTTCCAGGGCCGCAAACTATTGTAAGATGTTGATTGTTATATACAGGTAGTTTAAATTTATGCATATGACTATGGTCTTATTCATACTCTTGTTGCTTGTTCCCATGCAGGAAAAGCCCGACTACCCACTAAAAAACGGGCGGCCTACCACGAAAGGAATCGATCGCTATGTGGAAGAGAATGCTGAAAGACTGATTAGTGAGTTCCAAAAATTTATTGGCGATACCCTGTACAATGCCAATATCTATACAGAAGATCTTTCTGAAAACGCAGATCTGAACCCGCTGGAACTCGGCAACTATTATCCAAACGAAATATTCATTAACAATGCTGAGATATTTATTGCCTATGAACTGGCTGCACTAAACAGATCCAGAAGAGATACTATTATCAGTACCAATTTGTTTGTAAAAGCCGCTGTTTTTCATGAGCTTATGCACCACTACATCTACCAGCTGAGTATAGAAATGCTGCGGACAGATTCCATCCAGGTGGACAGGGCCTACCAATCATTTTTCAGAATCTATAGCGACCGGGGAGATCCAGGGCCACGATTTATTGAAGAAGGAATCTGCGAATATGCCACCCTGAAAATGAAAGAAACCATTGCTCAAAGGCGACCATATATTCCAAAAAAAGTTTCAGATCTGAGCCAGCCTGAAAAAGCATATAATATATTCTACAAATACTCGGCTTATTCCCTCACTGAATTCCTCGATACAACAGGTCTGAAACAAGGCATGAAAATCTTGCTGCACAATCGTCCACCCTCCACAGAGGAAATCCTCGATCCGGAACTTTTCTTTGCCAGGCTGGAGGGTATTGATTAGCTGCCGAAAATAGCATTCAGAAAACTTAGGGATCCTCAATCCTTATCGCTCGTTTTTCGAATGGTGGCATTGCTTACAAGAGGTTTGGCCCAGAACGCAATGCTTAGGATATAGGCCAGTGGCAGGTATAGCAGAACCATTCCCAATTGCAATCCGATCATATCTTTCAACTTGCCAATCAACAATGAGAAAATAGCCCCGCCAGCTATAGCAGTACATAGAATCCCTGCAAAGGAGCCATGATATTTGGTGACACTATTGAGGGCCAGTGAGAATATGATGGCATACATGACCGAAAGACAAAATCCCAGTGCTGCAAAACCAAAGAGGGCCATTTTAAGACTCCCAAACAAGGTGAAGGTTAAGATAATAAGTGCTGCAGAAGTAAATATTCCCAGCACCAGTTTGCTATCCATCAGTTTTAGCAATCCCAATCCCAGGAAACAACCCACGGTCATGAGGCCCCAGAACAGGCCTACCGTTCTTGCACCTTCAATCTCCGGAGTAAGACCGTGGTAAGTTCTCAGAAATTCAGAGATCCAGTTGGCGATTCCCTGCTCTGCTCCAACATAGGCGAAAATTCCAAAGAAAAAGAGAATCACGGTTCTGTTTCTGAATAGCTGAAGATGCGTCTCCCAGGCACCCACAATCTCATCTTCCTTGCGAACAACCGCAGGAAACTTTGTTGACAGAATGATCACCAGCATCAGGAAGCTAATCGCTGAGAAAACCAGGTAAATGGAGACCCAGGGAAGGTCCAGCGGAGTCAGTTTTGAGATTAAATCGATTAAAAATCCACCCTCCGAAGCCGGATTCCCCAGGTTCGTTACCAGGTAGGAGTAAACAAAGGGGCTCAAAAAGGATGCTGCTCCAAATACCAGCTGCGCAATCACCGAATTAAAAGCAAAGTGCTCCTCCCCTCCTACTACTCTCAATAGTGGATAAAGTGCCACCTGTAGCAGGGCCATCCCACTCCCGATTAAAAACAGGGAACCCAGGAAAACAGGGAATTTCGGAAATGAAGTAAAGATCAAAGCCCCTGCAAAGGCGAGAATCCAGGCCAGAATCAGGCTCTTTTTCTCCCCGAACTTCTGAACAAACATACCCGAAGGAATGGACATGATGGCATAGGCTATGAAAAATGAGAAGGGCAACATACCCGTCATCGTTCCTGAAAGCTTGAAACTATCAGTCACATTGGGATTAATGGATCCCAGGATATTGGTTAAAAACGAGATGGCGAAAAAAACCAGGAAAATCAGGATCAGGAGGTAGAACGAGCGTTTCATCGTAGAGCTAAGTTTTCACTAAAAGTACATTTTTTCTTTGGCCTATTTCTAAAGAGGAATTTATAAATTGCTGATGAAATCATTTCTTAATGGATAAAGAGTCACGAATCTGTGTAATAGGTTCCGGTGCTATCGGGGGGGGTGGGTGGCCGGTGTATTAGCACGCGAAGGGTACAATATCCAACTTATGGTCAAGCATCCCGAGCTGGCCGGGAAGATCAACAACAACGGAATAGAGATCGAAGGTGAATCCGGGAACTTCATTATCCAGGTCCCCTCAGTGGCCTTAACTGACGAGTTAAGCGGAACCTTTGACTATGTTCTGATTGCTACCAAGGCGGATGGACTGGTAGAAGCCGCCAGGGGAATGCTCCCTTTTCTGCATCTTAACTCCCGGGTGGTCTCCATGCAGAATGGGATCTGTGAGGAGATGCTGGCTGATGTGGTGGGGGGAAATCGCACCATTGGATGTGTGGTAGGATTTGGAGGAACCATGCATGAACCGGGAAGGGTGGAAATGACCTCCGGGGGTGAACTGATCATTGGAAACTGGAAGCGGGAGCGTGATGAGGAATTGGAAGGATTGGCACATATTCTGGATCATGTGGTGGAGACTCGCGTCAGCGGTGAAATATTCCAGGAGCTCTATTCCAAACTAATCATCAATGCTTGTGTAACTACCCTGGGTGCCATTTGTGGTCAATACCTGGGCGATATGCTGGCTAATCGAAACAACCGGAATCTCTTTATTGAAGTGATCAGGGAAGCGGTTGCTGTGGGTAATGCCATGGAAATTAAAATACCCCCCGGAGCCGCCGGAAAGCTTGATTATTACAAATTTCTGGCACCCGGCATCCTCTCCGGAATAAAGAGACATCTTACCATACGGGTGATCGGAATGAAGTACAGGAAGCTCAGATCATCCAGTCTACAGAGCCTGGAGCGGGGCCGCAAAACCGAGGTGAAGAACTACAACGGTTATATTGCTTCCAAAGGAAAAGAACTGGGTGTTGCCACACCTGTGAACAAACAACTAACCCACATGGTGGAAGAGATTGAACAGGGAAAGAGGCAGATCAATCCCGAGAATTTCAAAGAGATCACGAGCCTAACCTAAGCCATTCTTGATGATGATCCTAAAGCAGCCCTAAGGC
>JAUVIT010000090.1 GCA_030592605.1 Bacteroidota bacterium | reverse complement strand
TTGCCGATAATTTTTTCTACTGAAATTGAAGTACGAATACAAGTAGCAGTTTTCTTAAGCTGTTCTGTGGCTATTTTGCTTAATTCTTCGGAAAATGCCTTAGAAAAACAATATTTTTCACTTTCAACCAAAGTAATATGTTTATCGTGATGAAATGAAAGCTGTTCCGCCACTTCAGCACCAATAAACCCACCTCCTATGATTACGATATTCTTTTTACCCTTCAACTCCTCGAAAAGCCTTTGGATATAGCCATAGCTTTTTTTAATATAATAAACACTCTTCATCTCATAACCCTGAATGAATTTAGCTATCACAGGCGTAGAACCAGTGGCAAAGACAAGTTTATCATAATGATAGATATCCCCTGATTTCAGGCTTACTGACTTCTCTTCTATGTTGACTTCATTCACGGGATCGGCAATCACTTCTCCCCCCAGATCTTTGAATGGTTTCAGCCCCATCATATTTTTCTCTACAGAACCCAGATGGTGAAAAATATATGGAATCCCACAGGGTATCAGTCCTTTTTCTTCTTCTGTTATGATGAGAACCGATTTGTTGGGATTTTGCTTTTTCACGGTTACTCCCGTTACTATTCCGGCAGGTCCTGCCCCAATAATAATTACTTCATATTTCTTCATTTCAATTTTATTTTTGAGTATTGACTTTATAATATATTCTGCAAAAATATTGCACATATGTGCATTATACAAATAATTTAACTATTTTTATATAAAATAAATGATGTGATATGAACCTCAGAGGAATTTTATTATCGGTAGCTGCCATTTTAATGGCCGTCGGTATCAATGCTCAAACAGCAAACAGAACCGAACTTTGTCAGGTTATTCCAGATCTAACCGTCGATCAGAAGCAAAAGATCGATAAACTAAGTGTTGCACATCAGAACAAAATGGATGAACTGCGCACACAATTCTATTCCGAGAGCGATGGTGTTAAAGCGTCTGGATTTAAAACTCAGATGAACACCGAGATGCAGAGCCATTACCAGAACATTACTGCTTTGCTCACTCCAGAGCAAAAAACCTGGTTCGACCAAAATTGTAATGTTAACAATCGAAGAAGTAACTACTACACTACAGGTTTTGGACGTGGTCAGGGGTATGGACGTGGTCAGGGGTATGTTCGCGGTCAGGGGTATTATGGACGTGGCCTGGGGTATGTTCGCGGTCAGGGGTATGTTCGCGGTCAGGGTTACGGACGTGGCCAGGGGTTTGGACGCGGGATGGGTTACGGACGCGGGATAGGAAGAGGTCAGGGCAGGCTTATTTATTAAGCTTGGAACAATCATTAGCCAGTCTGGCGGCAGCAAGCTGTCAAGATTAAATGTGAGGAATTTGTCTTAAATTAGAAGACTTAAAAATGAATCACATTTGTCATGAAAAATATCTTCACATTATTTGTCCTATTTTTTGCCGCAAATCTTACATTTTCACAAGTCGACCTGGGCGACAAGGTGCCCAATTTCAATGCACTTGATCAGGATGGCTCAAAATGGGTGTTAAAAAAGCAGCTTAAGACGGCCGATTATCTGGTTATCTATTTCTATCCTGCTGCTTTTACCGGAGGATGCACGAAACAGGCCTGCAGTTACCGGGATCAGAAAGGTGACCTCGCTAAGGTAGGGGCTCAGGTGGTAGGTGTTTCGGGCGATAAACCTGAAACCTTAGGTCTGTTCGCCCTTGAGCATCAGCTAAATTTCACGCTGCTTGCAGATGAATCGGGAGAGATTGCAACACTTTTCGATGTCCCTCAGAATGATGGCGGGACCATCAACCGGGAGATCAAAGGGAAAGCGCTGGACCTGATCCGTGGAACCACCATCCAACGGTGGACCTTTATCCTCGACAAAAAGGGGAATCTGATATACAAAGACACAGAAGTGAGCGCAGCCGAAGACAGCAATAAGGTGATAGATTTCTTAGCTTCGCTTCAATAACTCTTTATTTAGAAAGATTTTAATTAAATAGCATAGTTCCTTACAACGTCCACGATAATCGTAATTTTTTCATATTTTGCTTTATTGCACGAAAGATGGTAGAGTGTTAACCCCAGCTATTACCCTCTGATAATTAACAGAATATAGTACCTGAAACCCACTAATTCTCTAAGACGCTATGAAGCCCACTTATCTATTCGGATTTGATATCGGGTCTATCTCTATCAACACGGTTGTCATTGATAGTGACAGTAAAATCATTCAGGACCGTTACGATTACTGCCATGGTAAACCTTTTGAAAAACTGAAAGAGATCCTGAACATCCTGGGAAAAACGTACTCCCAGGAACAGTTCGGACACCTGAGTTTTACCGGGACGGGCGGCAAACTGGCCGCTGAACTCCTGGGGGGTACTTATGTGAACGAAATCGTTGCTCAGTCCACTTCAGTTTCCAGACTTTACCCTCAGGTGAGGACCATCATTGAGATGGGTGGAGAAGATTCCAAACTGATCTTCATGGATGAGCTGGATAACAATGCATCGAGGCTTTCTGACTTTGAACTGAATACACTTTGTGCAGCAGGGACCGGGTCGTTCCTTGACCAACAGGCCAAACGGATTGGGATTTCCATTGAGAAAGAGTTTGGTGAACTGTCCCTTAAATCGAAGGATCCTCCACGGATCGCCGGCCGATGCAGCGTATTTGCCAAAAGTGATATGATCCACCTCCAGCAAATTGCCACACCGGTCCACGATATCGTTGCCGGACTCTGCTTTGCTGTAGCACGCAATTTCATCAGTTCCCTGGGGAGGGGTAAGACCATCCAGTTCCCTGTCATGTTCCAGGGAGGGGTTTCTTCCAACATTGGTATGATTAGGGCCTTCAAGGAGCTCCTGGATGCCAGGGACGGGGATTTCCTGGTGCCCGATTTCAACACCTCCATGGGAGCCATAGGAGCAGTTTACAACTACATGGCCGACCGTGAGGCCAAGGGTTCAGTCTATAACGGGACTGAAAAACTGGAAAATTATATTCACGGAGAAAAATCGAGAGGAAAATCGCACGAACCACTTCAAGCCGCCAAAACGGATATTAATAAAGAGGTTTACAAGATCCCTGATTCAAAGGAGAAATATGAAGTCTACCTGGGCCTTGACGTAGGCTCACTAAGCACCAATGTTGTGCTGATCGACGACCAGAACAGAGTGATTGCCCGCAGGTACCTGCCAACTGCCTCCAAACCATTGGAAGCGATCCGGATAGGAATGTCAGAGATCAATGATGAGATTGGTGACCGGGTGGTGGTAAAAGCAGCCGCCACGACCGGATCGGGACGCTATCTGACCGGGGACTTTATCGGGGCAGACCTGATCCGCAATGAGATCACTGCTCAGGCCACTGCGGCCATTGCTTTCGATCCCGAGGTGGATACCATTTTCGAGATCGGGGGACAGGACTCCAAGTACATCAGCATCGATAATGGTGTAGTGGTCGACTTTGAAATGAACAAGGTGTGTGCAGCAGGAACCGGCTCCTTCCTGGAAGAGCAGGCGGAAAAGCTGGATATTAACATCATTGATGAGTTCGGGAAGATGGCTCTGGAGGCCAGAAAGCCGGCCGGACTGGGTGACCGGTGTACCGTTTTTATGGAATCGGACCTGAATGCCTTCCAACAAAGGGGGGTGGAGAAAGATAACCTGCTGGGCGGACTGGCCTATTCCATTGTGCTGAATTACATCAACAAGGTAGTCCGGAAGAAGAGGGTGGGTGACCACATCCTGTTCCAGGGTGGAGTAACCAACAACAGGGCGGTAGTAGCAGCCTTTGAAAAGGTGACAGGAAAAAAGATCCACATTCCGCCCCATTTTGATGTAACCGGGGCCATTGGTGCCGCCATGCTGGCCCGTGATTATGTGCTGGAGAACGGACTTAAAACACGATTCAAGGGATTTGATATCAGCAAGATCCCGTACAAAGTGGATAAGTTCACCTGCAAGGCCTGCTCGAACCAGTGCGAAATCAGGCGGGTGAGGATCGAGGGCGAGAAAAAGCCTCTCTATTACGGAGGCAGGTGCGAGAAATATGAACTGGATGAAAGGAAGGGCAAAGGTGAGGGGATCCCAAATTACTTCAAAGAGCGCATCGGGATGTTGATGGAGGGCTTCCGGAACAACGCCAATCCGGGGAAGACAACCATAGGGATCCCACGCGGACTGATGGTCTTCTACCAGCAGTTCCCGTATTGGAGCACTTTCTTTAATGAGCTAGGGTTTAATGTTGTGGTCTCGGAAGAGACCAACACTCCGATCATCAAGAAGGGGCTGACCAAGATTGTAGCGGAAACTTGCTTCCCCGTGGAGGTGATGCATGGCCATGTTTACGAGATGCTGGATAACGAGGTGGACTACATATTTACCCCCTTTGTTATCAATTCCAAGGGAGAGAAGGACAATCCCACCAACAACTCCAGCTGCCCCTGGGTGCAATCGCTTCCCTTTATGGTAAACGCTTCCCTTCCCAAAGAGAAGCAAGAGAGGCTGCTTTCACCAGCCCTTAACTTCCGCTACTACGGGAAGGTGGTAGAGAAAGAGCTTTACGACTACTTTGGAAAGCGATTCAAACTGAGCAAAAAGCAGATTGTGGAGGCGATGAAGAGGGCCGACACAAAACAGGAGCAGTTCGAAGAGAACATTAGGGTGCGGGGACGTGAGGTGATGGCCTCCCTTCCCGAAGACAAAGAGTGCATAGTAATTATCGGGCGTCCCTACAATACCGGCGATCCGGCCCTTAACCTGAGCATGGTGGAGAAGCTGATCAACCTCGATGTAATCCCCATCCCCACAGACTACCTTCCCCTGAAGGAGGAGAATATTACAAAGGATTACAACAAGATGTACTGGCCCAATGGTCAGAAGATCATTGCAGCATCCAGGATCATTGCCAGAGATGACCGGCTTCACGGCATCTATATGGGTAATTTCCGTTGCGGTCCGGACTCCTTCCTGGCCCATTTTGTCCATGAAGAGATGGCAGGGAAACCCTATATGGAGCTTGAGATCGATGAGCACGGAGCAGATGCCGGGATGATCACCCGTTACGAGGCGTTCCTGGACAGCCTAAGGGGTTCCAAAATAAACTCAGGTAAGAAAAAGGATGTGATTGTCCCCGGAGCCCTCTCTTCATCTCCCATGAAGGGCAGGACCCTCTACTTCCCCTACATGAGCGATGCCTCTTATGTAATTGCAGCGGTTTGCAGAAGCTTCGGAATTGCTTCTGAGTCACTTCCCATGCAGACTCAGGAAGATATCGACCTGGCCAGGAAACACACCTCGGCCAGGGAGTGCTTCCCCATGATCTGTACCACGGGCAACTTTCTGAAAAAACTGATAGAGCCGGGCATTGATCCCTCCAAGGTCAGCTTCTTTATGCCTGACCATAACGGGCCCTGCCGGTTTGGGCAATATAACCGGTTCCAGAGGGTGCTCTTTGACAGGCTTGGTTTTTCAAAGGCCGAAATCATTGCACCAAGTAATGATGACTCTTATGAGTCTATTTCGGCCGGACACGGTTCCAAATTCAGGCTGAATACATGGAAGGGTTTTGTGTCGATGGACATCATCCGGAAAATGAAACAGGAGCGAAAACCATACGAAGCGGTACCGGGTAGCGTTGAAAAAGTGTATCAACAATCGCTGGCAGACCTGGTCCGGTGTATGGAGAACGGGGGTGACGACCTAACCGACACACTGGCCGGGATCGCCCATGGATTCTCACAAATCCCGCTTTCAAACGGAAAACGGAAGCCGGTAGTAGCCATTGTGGGAGAGATCTTCATGCGCGACAACGATTTCTGCAGCGGACACCTGGTCGCCAGGCTTGAAAAATTCGGTGCGGAAACCTGGATCGCCCCCTTTGCCGAATGGCTTTCCTACTCCACCATCCGGTATACCCGTGACAGCAAATGGAAGGGAGATTTCAAAGGAGTTATCAAGTCCAAACTGCAGGAGTATTTCCAGGAATCGATCGCCAAAAAGATCACCCGTCAGTTCCATGGCCTGTTTGACGAGGACAAGGAGATAGCTGTAAAAGACATGCTTAATGCATGCGGACCCTATGTGCACCGGCATTATGACGGCGATCCGGCCCTGAACCTGGGCACATCGGCCATCCTGGCGGACAGGGGAATTTCGGGGATAGCCAACATCCTGCCCTTTACATGCATGCCGGGAACGATAGTGGCAGCGGTTTCTGACCAGCTCCGAAAGGACAAGGATAACATTCCCTATGTGAGCATTGCCTACGACGGTCAGGAAGATGCATCCATCAAACTTCGGTTGCAGGCCTTTATGCACCAGGCCCACCAGTTTGCCGAGGATAAGGGATTAACACAAGTAATCCCTGAGGCAAAACATTGAGCTGCAGCTAAGATCTGATCTGAAATAACACTCTGATCTGAAATAAAGCCCAGATCTGAAATGACACGCAAATCTGCGGGGGCCGCTTTACAACTCAACCGGTAACATCCGGTGAAACTCAATGCCTTCAGGGTTCACCCTTGCCTGGGCCACCATAACCTCTACTCCCCTGCGGACAGCTTCATCCAGCGCTTTACCATAAGCGGGATCGATCTCACGAGCCGGCGAGAATATCTTAACATCCATTCGCTGCACAACATACAGCATCATTGCCCTGATCCCCGAGCGCTTTACCCTGATCAGTGTATTCAAATGTTTCTTGCCCCGCTCAGTAACCGCATCAGGGAAAAGTGCGCGTTCCTCCTCCTTCAAAGTCACATTTTTCACCTCAATAAAACAGGGTCCGTCGGGTCCCTCACCATACCTGCCGGGTCCCTCACCATAAATATCAAACCGGCTGTCTTCCCAAGTCACTTCCCTTTTCAACCCTGTCATTCCTTCCAGTCCCGGGATCAGTCC
>JAUVIT010000192.1 GCA_030592605.1 Bacteroidota bacterium | reverse complement strand
GCCGTCAAATATGATGCTTTGGTCTAGTTTTTCAATTACCCGGCGTTCCTGCTCCTGGGCAAGGAGGGGAAGCATGCCAGTCAGCAGCAGGTATAAAATGGGTATTACCTGTTTGAGATGGATAGACAACTTGTTTTAATTATCCACTGAGTTCCCTGATCTTTCTTTTTACATAAGTGGCCAATTGCAGGATACCCAGGAGAAAGACAAGGAATCCCAATAGCAGGATAAAGGAAAGAAAGCCATCACCGGGCCTTCCTGTTCCTCCCCAAAGGGGAAGGGAGGCAAGCCACAACAGTGTTGCAGTCCCTATTTTCCTTTTAGTTGTCATCTATTTTATGCAGATAATCAGCCTCTTACAAATATAGTTGAAAAAAATCCCAAAGTCAATAGGGGTAGGGCCAGCTTCGGTGTGTGTAACTAGTGAGACCAAAAAATGGATCAAAAAGAATTATCAATATTCATTAAAAACAGAAATCATGAAAAAGTTATCGTTTTACTCGTTTGTAGCTCTCTTGATGGGGTTACTTTTTTTTACCGCATGTGAAAATTCCGATTACAATGGCCCCGGCCTGGAGGATGAAAATAGTATTCTTCCCGATCAGCTTACGGTTGATATCCCTGCCGCTCTTTTAGAGGATGTTTCTTCCTTAAAGGGAGCCCCTGTGGTGGATACCCTGAAAGGAAGAGAAATTTATGGGCACCTGAGGTTTTTTATTCATAGCGGTGCCCATGGGAGCCGTATCGTAAAGCATATTATTTATGGCATTCGCAGGTACAACATCGACCAGGTAAAAACTGTTACCTATGAGAGTGAAGATGATGGACGAATCAAGAACCTGGTGGTTGTAGAAGGCCCTGAGTTTGATGGTCGCACCTGGGAATACGGACTTACCATTACCGATGCAGAATCGGAGGGTGAAGCTGATGGCGGCAAAGGCATGCAGATCTTCTGGAACCGAAACCCCAAAGAAGGCATCACCATCATCAAGCCCTATAACCTGGATCGTACCAATGAAAGAGAGATGGCGCAGGCTATGTTTCGAATCGATTACAGTGGTGCCGGTGAGTTGGATTATGAGCATCATATGATTGTCTCCATTGCCGATATGCCGGCCATCGATCCCCTGCTGGCCCCATTTGCCATGGATGGTATGAAGATGTTTGTTGGGAAGAAAGGCGACTATGTGGATGTATATGGAAACTCCAGTCATCCAAATGCCAAATTCCTTACCGAAAAGGTCGGCTATAACTGGGCCTTTGTGGCTTCAGGATCGGATGTGGACGATGCAGCTGTGGTTGAGTTGGGACTGCCCCTGAGCACTGTGGATACAGAAGAACGAGATGTATTGTTGGAAGAGAACTCCATTTACAATGTACTATACAATGAGGTGAAAACCATATGGCCACATGCCAGTGATGAGATACTGGAAGCATGGCTTACCAATACTGAGGCTCCGGGATTTTTTAATCGGAATGGGTTTATCCAGGGGGGTGAAGCCCCAGGAGATCAGTTCCTGCCACTTGTGGAGCGTATCAGCGATTTGATGCCTTACAATCCAAAGTCCATTGCAAACCTGGAAATCATGTTCAATTAGGCTTCCATTTTAATTGTAAGCTGACTTTGTAAAGGTCATCCCCGTTCGCTATGTCGGACGGGGATTTTTTTTACCTGAAATTGCGCACTTACTTGTTCATTTCTTCTGTAAAAGGTATTCAAATATTCGCTTAATTGTATCCTGTATGTGGACCCGCTTAGGTAAATTATTGCAAATTGCCCAGGGCGACCGGCCCATGATTGCCGCATTGCTGCTACAGGCCTTTTGTACAGGGGTTTTTGTTGGAACTCTTGAACTGGAGGCCAATACGGTTTTTTTGGAGGCTTTTGGGGCCGATCGTGTTCCTTTTGCTCTGATGGTTTCAGGAGTTGCTGGGATTTTAATTGCTGCCATCTATGGCTATTTCAGCAAACAGTTGAAGATGCGCCCCTTTGGTATTCTTAACCTTGTGGTGGTGATTGGAGTAACTGTATCCCTTGTGGGGGGGCTCCAATTGATGGAGCAGGATTATCTTGATTTTCTCACCTTTGTCTTTTCCGGACCTTTAATCTTGATTACCCTTCTGGGTTTCTGGACCACGGTACGGGGATTTCTTTCTCCAAGTCGGGGCAAGCAGTTAAGTGGTCTGGTTGAGCTTGCATTGGTTGGTGGAATGGCCCTGGCTCTGTTTGGTACACCCATACTGGTTAATGCCGGATTTCGCATTCATGAAATTCTTTATGCAGGGATGGGGAGCCTTATCGTGGCTGCCCTTGCCCAGCTGTATATACTGTCCCATCCGGGAAAGCAGGGTGGAGGATACAGGAACCGGAGCGGAAGCGCAGGTCCCATCAGATTGTTCTCTTACCGCTACACGGCAATGATGGCATCTTTTGTGGTGATTGGAGTTGCCGTCTCTGTAATGCTACACTATGAATTTCTCACAGTAACCCAGAACAGGTTTCCCGGAGGGAAAGAACTTGTTGAATTCCTTGGCTTCTTTCTTGGAATTTCAGTGGTATTGGCCTGGATTCTGAAACGATTTCTTTTCCAATGGATTAAAAGCAAATTTGGGATCAGGATGACCCTGTTGCTCTTGCCTGTTGCATTACTGCTCCTGACAATTCCTGCGGCTATCTTTGGTGAGGGTATTGGATTTGGAGGTGGAATTCAGATGTTTGCGTACTTCTTCCTGTTGGTGGTCTTATCGAATTTATTTAGCCGCTCCATGAAGGAATCTATGGAACACCCTTCCATGAACCTGATCTATAGGTCTCTAAATACCAGGGAACGAGAGAATATTCAATCGGGTATTGAAGGAGTTTTCAGTCAGGTTGGCGTTTTTACTACCGGACTTTTCCTCTCCCTGTTTGTGATGCTGCAATTTGTCGAGTTGTACCATGTGACCTATGTTTTGTTTGTAGTGCTGTTGATCTGGTTTGTAATAGGTCTTTCACTTTACCGGAATTATCACCGTTTGCTGAAGGTTACCCTGGAATCTGACCGTATTTTTGATCCCTCCGATCTTCGCCTGGAGGAGATCGAACAGTTTGAAATGGAGCATTCCGAATTCTCCATGGAGCTCATAGAATTCAACCCCTATTTTTTTCATTTTGTATCGAGGGAGCGCGAATTATCTTTGCTGGCCCATTCCGATCCCAAGGTACGCAGGCTGATATGGGACCATATTCTGAAGTCCTCCCCCGGATTAGCGGATATTACCATAAGTCAAATGCTTGTGAACGAACGGGAGCCGGATATTAAGGAGCAGATCAGGCAATTGAAAAAGCGCAAATTGAAATCAAAATTGGGTTTGCAGGAGGCCTTTATCAGGGAGCGGCTTAATAAATTCAATAATGTTCATAGTGAGCCTGATAACTCCATTGGTGAAGTATTTCATTCGGGGGACAGACATGAAATCCTGGCAGCACTCTATTATGTCGCTGAAGCGCAGGACCGGACTTTTCTTCCGGAGGTAATGTCGCTCTTCAGGGACCGGGATCCAGAAGTTCAGGGAGTGGCCATTTCAACTGCGGGCTGGCTAGATCTTGGTGGCAATGCCAATAAAATAATTGATCTCCTTATAGATCCCATACTTTACAAGGCTGCCTGGTCGACCCTGGTCAAACAGGGCGAAAATGTGCTTGATGAGTTGGAGATGGCCTTTTATAAACCTGATGCGGATCTCAGCCTACAAACACGAATTGTCTCCGTGATATCGTCCATTGGAGGAGCACGTTCTGTTCAGCTCTTGCTGCAGAAACTTGAGTATCAACACCGCGATGTCTTTCATACGGTGGTCCAGGGACTCTATGCCAATAATTTTGAGGCAACAGTGATCCAGGAAGCTCAAATTCAGAATGCCATCCTGAGAATGGTCCAGGCAGGTACCTGGATCATGGCTGCAAAAATTTCGGTTCGAACCGATGATCCGGGGGGGAGCCTTGCCAAGGTGATTGACCATGAGATTTGGGAGGTAAATGAACTGATCCTGATGATGTTGACGATGATTTATGACCGAAAGTCAGTTCGAAGGATCAAAATCTCTTTGCTTGACCGGAAATCGGATGATCGCCAAATGGCCCTTGAGTTACTGGAACTATTACTAAGAGAACCATTGAAGGCTGTTCTGGTGTCCTATTTTCATGATGTTTCGGTCCGGGAAAAACTGGATAAACTTAAGGAACTATACCCCATCGATGTTTTTCCAACGGATCTCCTGCTAAAACGAATTTTAAATCGAAGCGGAACACAGATGGGCGATTTTATCAAGATCTGTGTGCTGGACAGGATTGGTAATGTGGAGCGCTTCTTTGATGAACAGCAGATCATTGCTCAGGGATTCCATCCCAACCCCAGGATCCGTGAGATTGCAGCCCAACTCTTACGTAAAAATAATCCTGAGCAGTATGATCTGGTGACTGAAAGACTTGACTTTCCTGACAATAGTTTTCCGGGACATGAGGATATGGTCCGTTGGTACCTGGATACTACTATAAGGCTGACTTCCAGGGGATTATTAGAGAATGTTGGTATAAACGCTCTTTTTAAACTGGTTTCCATTGCCAGACCCTTCTCCGAAGAGTGGACCCTTGATGGTGACACTGTAATACTTGCCAGGTCTGTATCTGCTGAAGAATTCACCACTCTTTCAAACGGGATTGCAATAATTGCTGCCAATCAACCTGAAATTTTGGAGCAGATTCGCTATCTTGGTACCATAGGAGCATGTGAAGCTTTTTTGTTCGATCGAAAGGAGTTTGTTGAACTTTTATTTGACGACAGAAGTTTAATGCATGTTTTTTGTAATTTCCTGAATCAAGCTTCCCAGAAGCCGTTTTAGGATTCGAAATAGGCGTATTGAGTTTTATT
>JAUVIT010000093.1 GCA_030592605.1 Bacteroidota bacterium | reverse complement strand
TGCTCCCCTTCCTGATCAGGTCAAGATATTGTCCGGGGTAGGGACCCTCCAGCTGGATAATATCAAATGTATCTTCCTGCAGGAGTGTGGCGAGTGCAGTTCTGAATGCCTTGATATTAAAACGTAAGGCAATATAAGGTTCTCTGGAGAACAGCAGATTTTTTACGAGCTTCAGTGGCCTGATGGAGCTGTTACAATCTACTCCAAGAAATCGAATGCTCTTTCCCAACTCGGGCGGGATCTTCTTTACCGGATAAGAATGCTTGTTTGTATTCAGGGCCAGGCAGGTGATCTGATTGCCTGCATCGTGCAGACCTTTTATCATATTAAGTGTGGCAATGGAGCCTCCATCCCTGGGGGGGTAAGGAAGTTTATTGGTCAGGATCAGGATTTTCATTATCTCTGCGAACGTTTTTGAACTCTTTGCCACAGCTTTTTCGCCCAGAGAAAGTAGGTTTCAACATTCATAATGACTGAGTCGTTGGCAGCTTTGTAGGTAAGCAGAATGCTGACGGGAATCAGGATGATTGTTGAAATCCACATGCCGACAAATGGAGGAAGGATATCTTCACGCACAAACTTCTCTCCGGTCATGGAGATCACATAGTAGATCAGGAACAGTAGCACACTTACGATTACGGGCATTCCCAGACCCCCTTTCCGGATAATGGCCCCCAGGGGCGCCCCGATAAAAAAGAAGATCATACAAAGCAGGGAGAGGGTGTACTTGCGTTGGATCTCAATCTGGTATCTTCGCAGTTTTGAGATTTTCCATTCAGTAGTTCCAACATTGGATTTGGTAATACTTTTGTTGCTTCGTGCATAGGTGATGGCCTGGGTGATGGCCCGTCGTTGCTCCAGTTTACTTAGTTGGCTGTACAGGGTATCCACATGAAGCATCTCAACCGTCATGGTATCCCGGTCCATGGCGGCCCTGACAGAATCGGGAAGAATTTTTCTTCTTTTGATGAGCATGGTTTTTGGTTTGTCCACTAATGTACGCTCAATGGTGCGCTGGAAATCATTAAGAATTGTATCCAGATCCATAGTAAGTGAGTCCTCGAAATGGTGTAGCTGGCCAATATTCAGCATGGAAAAGGCATTCCGAAATAGATTTTCATCCGTTCTGTTGAGACCAAATCCGGTCATTTCAATAATCAGGTCCTGATGTTCGAAATGTTCTCTTTGATGGGGGTAGCTCTTGATGTGTTTTTTCTCTTTCTTTTGCTTCTGCATCTCCTCATAGGTATGACCATTGTAAAGGGTGAGCAGTAGGTGCTTTTCGTCGGCCGACATCTTCATATAACCCGAATCGGCCACAGTAACCCGGATGTTTCCCTGTTTCTTGGTGTGGTCAAAAATCAGGATATCCTGTAGAAGACTGGTTTTAGTATCCCTGGAACCTATGCGGATCGAATAACCCTCCAGGTTATTGTCAAATACACCCGGTTTGATGGTGAGTTCGGGACGCTGCTGCTGGATATCATATAGCAGTGACCTCATCTTCAGATTGGTTACCGGCATTACAAAGTTTGCAAACATGAATGCCCCGATGGCTATGCATGCTGAAATCAGCATAACGGGTGCCATAATCCTTACGAGTGATATGCCGGAAGATTTAAATGCCAGCAATTCCAGGTTTTCTGCCAGGTTCCCGAATGTCATCAGGCTGGCAAGAAGTACTGCGAGAGGCAGGGCCATAGGAACCAGGCTTGCACTGGTGTAGAGCAGAAACTCAGAAATCACACTCATCTCCAAACCCTTCCCAATAAGGTCATCGATATACTTCCAGAGGAACTGCATCAGAAGTATAAAAATGACAAAGAAGAATGTCAGTATGAACGGACCTACAAAAGACTTTATGACCAGCAGATGAAGCTTTTTCACACCTCTCCCTTTTGTTGCTAAAAATTCAACGAAGACAAAGTTAATTTTTTTTGGCTTAGGGAACGCCTTAGAGTCCTATGGCATGTTTCAATTCAGAGATCTGGGTATCCCACAGGTCAATGGCATCATCTTTCTCCTCCTCCTCAGCGAAATCTGTGATTAATAGGGCCACATCTCCTGTTAATTCATCGGTATGTATCCTGAATTCGAAATAGTGCTCCTGGTCTTCATCGTCTTCCCAGTGGAAGCGGATGTATTTGTTGTTCTTCTTCTGTATCACACTGGCTTCTTGTTCAGCGCCTTCCCATATGAAGTGAAAATTCCCTCTTTTCAGGTTCACATCATCGGCAAACCATTCAGAAAGTCCTTCGGGAGTACTTATCCTGGAATATAAGAAATTAGGTGAGGTATTGAATGTATACTCGAGTTCATATTTTGTTTTCATGCGAAAAGAGAATTAGTCCATAATTCATCCTATATGCAATATAAGAAAAATCTGCATATATCAAAGCCCACTCAGTCAGAGCAATGATCAGGGATTCAAATAAATAGAATGAGTATAAAAAAGGGCCGAAAGGAAATACTTTATTGAAAGTAATTATATTTACCGTTCTAATTTCTCTAAACCATAAACTTTAACCATGAGCTCAAAGGGTAAATACAACAAGAATGTCGTTATCGTGATTGCCAGTATTGCGGCTACGGGGGGACTTCTATTCGGATTTGATACGGGGGTAATCTCCGGGGCAATCCCATTTTTACAGGACTATTTTGAATTAACAGATTCACAGGTTGAGAATCTTACTGCCCTGGGTTTAATCGGTGCTGTTGTCGGAGCCCTGTTCACCGGGCAGATAACCGATATGCTGGGTCGCAAGAAAGTGATCCTGGCTTCTGCTTTTGTCTTTGCCACAGGGGCAGTGTGGACCGGTTTCGCACCTACTGTAACACAATTGATGATTTCCCGTTTTTACCTGGGTCTGGCCATTGGTGTTTCATCCTTTGCAGTTCCACTGTATATCTCAGAGATCTCACCCACCAAGATCAGGGGAACTCTGGTATCCATGTTCCAGCTACTTATCACAGTGGGTATTCTTGCAGCCTACCTCAGCGACAATGCATTGGCTGATAACAACAACCTGGAAAGCTGGCGACCCATGTTATGGGTAGGGGTATTTCCTGCACTTGTATTGTTCATCGGCATGTTCTTTTTGCCTGAGACACCACGCTGGTTGATGAGTAAAGGACGTGAAGAAGAGGGGGAAGCCGTGCTCCGCAGGATTGAAGATCCCTCAATGATCGATGATTCCATGGCAGCCATGAGGAGTGATATTGCCATTGATAAAGATCAGGCAAGCTGGAAAGAGATTTTTAAACCCTGGCTGAGAAATGCCCTTATCATTGCCGCAGGAATCATGTTCTTCCAGCAATTTGTGGGAATCAATACGGTGATCTACTACAGTCCCAAGATCTTCCTGGCAGCAGGATTTGAAGGTGCTGAAGCAGCCATTGCAGCCTCTGTGATTGTTGGTGTGGTGAATGTCTTATTTACTATTGTCTCTTTGTTTATCATTGATCGACTGGGACGAAGGAAGCTCTATTTTATAGGCGTAACCGGTATATTTTTTGCACTGGTTTGTATGGGTCTTGGTTTTATGCTTCCCGGAGCCGGTAAATGGTTCCTGGTAATCTCCATGCTGGTATACATCGCTTTCTTTGCCATCAGTCTCGGACCATTAGGCTGGGTGCTTATTACCGAAGTATTCCCCACCAAGGTTCGCGGATTGGGTGCTTCTATCGGTTCCCTGTCGAATTGGGGTTTCAATACCCTTGTCGTATGGACATTCTATAAAATGGCCAGTGCCATTGGAAATGCCAAAGAGGTGGTTGTTCCCGAAGGAACGGACCTGTCGGAAGTTTGTCCCTCCTGTGTGGGTGGTGTCTTCTGGATCTTTGCAGCCGTTGCATTGATAGGACTGGTCTGGGGTTATTTCTTTATCCCGGAAACCAAAGGTATTTCGCTTGAGAAGATCGAGGAGCACTGGAGGAAGGGTGGTAAACCAAGAACCCTGGGTAAATAAGGGCTTCAGGGGTCCCCTAAAAGCCATATAGAAAATAATGAAAGCCTGGCCAAGCGCCGGGCTTTTATTATTGTATTTTAGTATATTCTGTGCAAGCAAAAGCAACCCTTTGCGACAATAGATACATCTTGAAAGAAACAAATAGATATGAATACACTAAGAACTATTGTTTATAAGAAATTTAATGCATTGATAGGCATATTGTTATCCCTGTTGGGATTTGGAGCTGCCTGTAGCTTAAACAGTTGTGAGTATGGCACATTCATGGCTGAATATGGTACTCCTCATGCAACTTTTATTGTAAAAGGAAATGTTAAGTCAGACAAAACTTCTACTGATTTGCCAAACATAAGAGTAGTCATGGGCATTGATACTGCATACACGGATGAATCTGGGGACTATCAGGTTGGAAATATTGATTTTCCCGATGACCAGACATTCTTATTGGAGATGAAGGATATTGATGGAGAAGTAAATGGAGAATATCAAGCTCTTGATACGATTGTAGAATTTATTAATCCAGAGTTTTCAGGAGGTTCGGATACATGGTATAGTGGAGAAACTGAGAAAGAGATAAACGTAAAACTCAAAGACAAAGAATGACCGTTAAAAGAATACCGGTTAAGAAGAAGCTTGCTTTAAAACTTCATAACAGGTATCGTGCAAATGAGAAAAAGATTCATCAACTAAACTATATTTTTTGGGAGTGCACACTCAGGTGTAATTTGAATTGTATTCATTGCGGTAGTGATTGTAAAAAAGATTCTTCTATTAATGATATGCCCAAAGAAGATTTCTTTAAAGCCTTAGACACCATTTCTCCAATAATCTCACCCAATAAAACAATGATAGTTTTAACTGGCGGAGAAGCTATTCTACGTAAAGATATATTTGAGATTGGAACGGAGCTATATAATCGGGGATTCCCATGGGGCTTAGTTTCGAATGGAATGGGATTAGATAAAGCAATGATTTCTAAGCTTCTTCAGTCGGGAATTAGAGCAATTACAATTAGTCTTGATGGCCTTGAAAAATCACATAATTGGTTGAGGGGTAATAAAAACAGTTTTAATCGTGTATTAAATGCCCTGACTCTATTAAATCAAACAACAGGAGTACGTTATGATGTTGTGACTTGCGCCAATCAGAAGAACATAGCAGAATTACCAAAGTTATATGATCTACTAATTAAACTCGGCTTAAAAGAGTGGCGTATTTTTACAATATTTCCAATTGGAAGAGCCAAACATCATGATAAACTTCAATTGGATTCGCCTAGTTTTAAAGCCCTATTTGATTTTATAGTAAAAATTAGAAAAGAGGGCAAAATAAAATTGAATTATGGTTGTGAAGGATTTTTAGGCGATTATGAGGGCAAGGTAAGAGATAATTTTTTCTTTTGCCGGGCTGGTATTAATGTAGCCTCCATTCTTGTAGATGGCTCTATTTCGGCCTGTCCAAATTTGCGAGATAATTTTATCCAGGGGAATATTTATATGGACAGCTTTAAAGATATATGGCTTAATAAGTATTCGATGTACAGAGACAGAAGCTGGACAAAAACAGGAATATGTGAGGATTGTGAATTTTTTATTTATTGTGAAGGAAATGGGATGCATTTAAGGGACGAAAAAACAGGTGAATTATTATTTTGTCATTTAAACCTGATAGAGGAAGGTGAAAAAATTTCAGCCCATAACAACCCACTGATAAAACCCAGAACAAATGACACGTTTTCTTGACATTGCCAAGAACCGGTACTCCTGCCGGAAGTATGATAAGCGCCCGGTAGAAGAGGAGAAGCTGAAACTGGTGCTGGAAGCAGGCAGAGTGGCACCTTCGGCTGTTAATTTCCAGCCATGGCACTTCTATGTAATCCAGGAGGCAGACCAACTGGAGAAGTTTTATGCGGCCTATCACCGGGAGTGGTTTAAGACAGCTCCCTGCGTTATTGTGATCTGTGCCAACCATGAGCAAGCATGGAAACGAAAGGAAGATGGGAAGGACCACGGGGATGTGGATGTGGCTATTACCACTGACCATATGACCCTACAGGCCACCGAGCTTGGACTGGCCACCTGCTGGATCTGTAATTTCTATGTGGATAAAACCAGTGAACTGCTAAAACTTCCGGAGTATATGGAGCCAGTTGTAATCTTGCCGCTGGGCTACCCACTGGATACCGCCGATCCGGAGAGGCATGAAGAGAAGCGCAAGCCCCTGTCAGAGATCGTCAGCTACGGCATATAGCTTCCGGACCACCGAAAACAGATCCCCGTTGTGGTTGTTCTGGAAGGTGATAACACCTATTCTGGTTCTGGGATTGAAAAACATATATGTGGCTACGCCCGGATCCCCTCCTGAATGCCCCCAAAGGGCTTCGAATTTGATTTGATGCCAGCACAGGCCCTGGCCATTGTCTATCTCCACCACTGGTTGGAGCATTTCTTTCAGTGTACTTTTTTCAAGAATCCTTACCTGATTACATTTGCCCCCGTTCATGATGGCCAAGAGGCTCCTGAATATGCAAGCGGCAATACTCATTGAAGGGCATCCCGGAGATTCGCTCCACCAGATAACCCAAAAGTCCGTAGCCAACATTGGAATATTCATGTTTGGATCCCGGCTCATCCTGAAGGAAATTCTGTTCCTCGCTGTAGAACTGAGCTCCTGGTTCCAGGTAGCCAGCGATCCAATCCTCCAGGGATATTACAGGATCGCCATCGGAGTAGCTGGCTTCATAGTAATCTCCGTCAACAATGGAAGAGCTGTGTGTTAGCAGGTGAAAAATGGTAATGGGTATCTCTGGGTGGTGGGGATTCCTGACCGGGAAGGGGAGGTAGAGATTGATATCCGTGTCAAGCCGGAGCATCTCCTTTTCCCATAGTTGCATCAC
>JAUVIT010000258.1 GCA_030592605.1 Bacteroidota bacterium | reverse complement strand
TGAATGTCACCCTAATCCAATGTTTGGACATGAGGCGCAGGTATATTCTCGAAAATTGGATAGAGATATTCGTGATCCATCAACGGATAGAATAATTGGACACAACGAACCAATCACATTTGAATTTACTACAGGGACATTAATCTTTGTGCCGGCAGGTCCAAAAGGAGTTGTAGAACTCTCTTCTGCACCCATGGAGAGGATATAGGGATTGGCACTGGTCTCCAGAAAGGAGAGTCCGCACGTTAAAATAAAATAGGCAATTAGAAAAGGTGCATAGAGTCCAATGGCACTTGCCGGAATAAAGAGCAGTGCACCGGTGGCATATAAACCCAGGCCTACCAGGATCCCTGCTTTATAGGTAAAGCGCCTGATAAATATAGCTGCCGGGAAGGCCATGGCAAAATAGCCCCCGTAAAAGGCAACCTGAACCAGGGAACCCTGCACCGTATTCATCAGGAATATTTTTGAGAAGGCCTTGACCATGGGATTTGTAATATCATTGGCTAAGCCCCAGAAGGCAAAACACGAGGTGATCAGTATAAAAGGAACCAGGTACTGCTTTTCGAGTACCTTAAACTTTCGCTTCTCCATTAGTTCTCAATTTTTAGTTGGTAGCAATCTACGGCATTCCGATATAGTATTTTTTCTTGATCCGTTTTATCCATTGAATCAATAAACTCCGGGACAATCTTCATCACCTCGCTGTACTCTCCAGCCAGCCTGCAGACAGGCCAGTCGCTTCCCAGCAAAATGCGTTCTGGCCCGAATGCATTCATCACAACTTCCATATAGGGCAACAGGGCCTCATAAGTCCAGCTCTCAGTATCTGCCTCAGTCACCATTCCAGACAACTTGCACCAAACATTCGGGTTTCCGGCCAGCCTGCTAATATCATATTTCCATGGTTCCATGATTCCAGCTTTAATCAGCGGTTTACCCAGGTGGTCCAGTACAAAGCACTGCCGCGGAAACTTCTCTACCAGCTTTACAGCACGCTCCAAATGCTTTGGAAAGAGCAGCAGGTCATAAACCAGATCAAAGTCCACCAGCTTTGCAATTCCCTGTATGAAATCCGGATGTAGCATAAAATCATCATCGGCTTCATCATGAATCACATGCCTCACCCCCACCAGTTTGGGGTGAGCAGCAAACTTCATTAACTGCTGTTCCAGATCCGGAGAACGAAGATCAAGCCAGCCAACCACTCCTTTAATAAAGGAATTTTCATCCGCCAGTTCCAGCAGCCAACGGGTCTCCTCCTGGGTCTGCCTGGCCTGTATCACCACCGTTCCGCTTATCCCGGAATTCTGCAATTCCAAAGCCAGATCTTCAGGAAGGTAATCGTGCTTTAGAACGGCCATGGAGTCATCCATCCACCCATAATCCTTAGGCTTATAATTCCAGAGGTGATGGTGTGCATCAATCATCATACTTAGCGCTCCAGCTTGTAGATCCGTTCCATTACCTGCCACTTCTCTTCGGCTGTGGCTTCTGCAGATGTCTTTTGAAACCTGGATACAAAAGCCTCCCACTCTGATTGACGAGGCTTTGTAGCCAGTTCAGCCATTGCACGATCATGATCAAATTCTGGAATTGTATCCATGATCATAAATAGCCGGGATCCCATGATATAGATCTCCATATCGAGAATTCCTACCTCAATCATACCCTGGGTGATCTCCGGCCAACAGGCTCCGGGAGCATGAACCTTCTTGTACTCTTCAATCAATTTCGGATTATCTTCCAGGCTAAGTGCCTTGCAGTATCGCTTGTAAGATGTGTAATCTCTTCTCGAAATATAGTTCATTTGTAAGCTCTGGTTTATATCAGACAATCAGGTTTCTCAAGATAATCAAAAAAAATAGGCTGCCTCCAATCAGGCTTAGCTATCAAGGAAATTTTTCAGTATTTTTTCTTGAATAATATATACATTTAATATATATTTGTAATATATATATTTAATATATGAAAGTTATATCTCTAAATATAGATGAAATCATTTTCAACGAGACCGAAAAGATCGTTGCAGTGATGAAAAAACCCAGGAACAGGTATATCAATGAAGCCATAGATTTCTATAACAAACATCAAAATAGGGTGATGCTTGAAAGAAAGCTTCAAAAGGAATCGGAAATTGTCAGAGAGGACTCCATGAATATCCTGAATGATTTCGAAGAGATCGATTATGGCGATTAGACAATATGAAATCTGGCTGGCGGATCTGAATCCCCAGGTTGGAACCGAACCCGGAAAAACAAGACCTGTATTGGTGGTACAGACTGATCTTTTAAATAAGGTACACCATCCCTCCACCCTTATTTGTCCTATTACATCCAGGGTGTCCAAAAAATCCGAGATTTTAAGAGTTCATCTAAAAAGTGGAATGGCCAATCTCAGGCAAGAGTGTGACATACTGATGGACCAGTTAAGAGCCATTGATAACCAACGCCTGCTTAAAAAGATCGGCACCTTACCAGATTCTGCTATCCAATCATGCAGGAAGAACCTGAAGATAATGTTGGATTTAGACGAATAAGCAAATCTTCTGAATCAATAATAGTTTACTCAGGTTTCTCCGCCCATTCGGGCTCAAAATCAGAGTCATAGACCCAACCGGTATTTACCTTCTGACCGGCCATGATCCTCTCATAGAGTCCCCGGTTCGATTGTGCATAGGGGTAGCTCATGAAAACCTCCCCATTACCCAGGATACGGGGATCGGACTGGGCGGTAAGCTTTTCTGTCATCTCACTTCTTAAGGCTTCAAGCTTCGTTGCATAACTCTCAGTATCCACCAGGTTCTTCAGGCAATAAGGATCCTCCTCTATATTGTACAACTCCTCTGTAACACGTTTACCGAAATTTAGCTCCCAGTATTCCTTGTTGCCATAGACACGCCGCTGATTCAATATATAGGACTTGGTAGCCCCGCCATCACAGTTCAGATAGCCCGTTTGGGGATCACCTGCCGGCCAGCGTTCGTTGTGGAAGTTATGCAAATAGAGCCATTCGTCTCTCACAATGCCACGAACGGGGTAGCCCTGATCATGGGGTCGTCCCAGATCATGGCGTTCCTTCCCCACCAGTACAAAATCACGTTCATCAATGACCTGTCCATCCTTCTCTGAATAGAAGATCTCTGTCAGGCTCCTTCCCGCCATCTCCTGCATATCTGATTGCTTAAGGTCAACACCAGCCACTTCCAGGAAGGTGGGTGCAAAATCAATAAAGCTAACAAAGTCATCCACCACCCTTCCCGGATTCTCAATTCCTTCGGGCCACATGATAGCCAGTGGCAAATGATTAGAGTACTCATAAACCTGTCCCTTCACCCGGGGAAAAGGCATGCCATTATCGGCTGTAACCACTACCAGGGTATTTTCAAGTTCCCCGCTTTCCTCCAGCAGCTTCAACATCTGCATCAGGTGCCTGTCGAAATGTTCGATCTCAAAGGCATAATCCAGCAAATCATGACGCACTGTATCCACATCGGGCCAGAATGCAGGTACCCGGTCTATCTCCTCAAGGGCCTTACCACCTTTCTCAACTCCAGAGCCATACTCATAGAAACGGTGTGGTTCATGGCCACCATACCAGAAGCAAAAGGGCTCTCCTTCAGGCTTCTCCTCAAGAAATGCCTTAAAATTTCTGACATAATCGTTTGCAGCAATCCGGGTGGAAGGAGGAGTTAATTTGTATTCACTGTAATTTTTCCCTGTCAGTTCGCGAAACTTTCCTTCCTTGTCGATGGCCACACCTGGAGACCATCCTTTTCCTGTATACCCTACCCTGTAACCAAAGGCCTCCAGAACTTCCACATAGGAGGTAAACATGGTAGGAAAATATGGAACATGATTGGCAGCAGCCTTAAGCTGCCAGCTGTTGAGGCCGGTGAGGATGCAGGAACGGGATGGGGCACATTTGGCATTGGGGGTATAGGCCCGCGTAAAGAGAATCCCCTCTCTGGCAATTTTGTCCAGGGCAGGAGTTCTTACCCAGTCACAGCCATAGGCACCAAAATGCTTCCACGAGGCATCATCGGCAATGGCAAAGAGAATATTGGGCGAC
>JAUVIT010000292.1 GCA_030592605.1 Bacteroidota bacterium | reverse complement strand
GATATATTTACTCTTCCTAAGTCTATACTGGTCATTCATTATGTGACCATCAATGCTTTTCTGATTATCTCCAGGATATCAGTTAAGATGTTTTATGAAATGGTCGCTGTGAGGCCCGTAAATAAGAAAAATATAGTGATTTACGGAGCGGGAGCCATGGGAGTCGTAGTGAAGAGGGTGATCAGTAGTGATACCGAGAACGACTATAATATTGTAGCATTTCTGGATGGCAATAAGAAACTACAACGCAAGAATCTGAATGGCATACCGGTTTTCAACCCTGAAAAACTAAGTGAGAGTTTCCTTGAGAAGCACAAGGTGAAGACCATGATCTTTGCCATTAATGATATTGCCCAGTCCAGGAAGAGTGATATCTATCGTTCTGCTGTTGACCTGGGACTTGAGGTGCTCCAGATCCCCATAGTATCCGACTGGCTCAATGGTTCCTTCGAAGTAAGGCAGCTTAAGAAGATCAGGGTTCAGGACCTGCTGAGCAGGGATCCCATCCAATTGAATATGAAGAGGATCGCAGACGGACTGCGTGACCGGACCATCATGGTTACCGGGGCAGCTGGCTCCATTGGATCAGAAATAGTTCGTCAGTTGACCCGCTTTAATGTCTCGAAACTGGTGTTGGTAGACAATGCGGAAACCCCCATGTTTAATCTGGAAAATGAACTCCTGGAGCATTTTGCACATGCCCCGGTCAGGACCATCCTTGCGGATGTGACCGACCATAGTAGGATGGAGCGTATATTCAAGGAATATCATCCCGATTTTATTTTCCATGCAGCAGCATACAAACATGTGCCCCTGATGGAACAAAATCCCCATGAGGCGGTAAGGGTCAATGTGGGAGGAACTACCATTCTGACTAACCTGGCGGTTAAATACGGGGTAGAGAAATTTGTGATGGTCTCCACCGATAAAGCTGTGAATCCCACCAATGTGATGGGTGCTTCCAAGCGTACCTGTGAACAGATTCTTCGTTCCAGGTCAGCCCTGGAGGGAAATAAGACCCAATTTGTCATCACCAGGTTTGGAAATGTACTGGGATCCAACGGATCGGTAATTCCGATTTTCAGGAGGCAAATTGAAGAGGGCGGACCTGTAACGGTCACGCATCCTGATATCACCCGCTACTTTATGACCATACCGGAAGCCTGTCAGTTGGTTCTTGAGGCTGGCTTTATGGGATCGGGAGGAGAGATATTCGTATTTGATATGGGTGAGCCGGTGAAGATTGTTGATCTGGCACGGCAAATGATCAAATTGTCGGGTTTTGAACCTGACAAGGACATTCAGATTGAGTTCACAGGACTGCGCCCGGGTGAAAAACTATATGAAGAATTGCTGACCGACCAGGAAAAAACTCTGCCTACCTATAATAGCAAGGTGAAGATAGCCGAAGTGGCGGACTTTGACCATGAAGCTACCCTGGCTAAAACGGTTTCCCTGCTTCAGTCCAGTTTTAGATTGTCCGAAGAAGAGCTGGTAAGAAAATTATCAGCCATTGTACCGGAGTATAATTCCAGCAATAGCAAATTTACCCCGGAACCAATTCAAGAAAACAGTAATAGCAAAGACTCCCTGGAGTTGGAAGTCTATCCCGATTGAATCAACTCAGATCTTATCCTGGCTTTTATTCTTTAACAAAGATATGCTTGATGCTTCCTCTGGATGTGTGCAGAATTAGTATATACACACCATTATTCAGCATGCTCACATTTACTTCCCCAGAGGACAGGTAGCCTTGAATCATCCGCCGACCCAGATAATCCAGCACCTCAAAGCCTGGTTTATCGCTCAGCTTAAGAGACTCAACATTCCATTCAATTTGTAGCATGTTGTTTACCGGATTCGGGTAGAAATGGAAAGTAGCAAAGGCTTCCATTCCAGTATGGGTATACTGATCATCGTAAATGCTGTACCTTGAGGCTTCATAAACACCCTGCAGGGTAAGATCAGCAGTATAGCCTTCCACCCGAAACAGGCAGCTATCTCCATTGACAAAGGGGTGGTTGTTCCAATAGAACAGGGTGTCGCTAAAGCCCTCTGAAATGGGGATCCAGGACGAACCCAGATCCGCACTGTAAGACAGATCATAGAGCAAGGGACGGCCATCGTCCGGATTCTCCAGCTTCCACTGAATGGGGAAATTCTCATTCCAGTTCTTTATGGGACGGGTAATCTTTATCTGCGGGTCTTCATAGGTATTCACCAGCTCTGCAAATCCGATTCCGGTCACCGGACTCCCATTGACTGTACCTGAGGCGCTGGTGGGACCCTCAAAGAAATTGAAAGGAAGCAGCACCTCCGGGTTGTGATGAAGGGCGGTGAATATAATGTCCAGTTGATCTGTTTCTGAACTTAGTCTCCAGCTCTGGGCATAGCAGTTCTCCGATCCTGGCATCTTTGCCCATAAGAGCCGCTCCAGCTCAAAATCGTGGGAGGTGTATTGCGTCTCCTCATCCACATAGACCGAGAGGTGCCTGTAGGCCGGGTCATCGGGCAGCTGCTTTTCCGGGGTAAACAGGTTCCAGATATTCAGATCCATTCCATTTGATAGCTGCAGGTAGAACCACTCATAAGTTTCCCCTGTATTTGGATTGAAGGTCCCGTACTGACGATCGATCCAGGCCCGACCGGAGACTTCTTCGCTACTTCCCTCAAAACTAAGGCTTCCTTCCACCAGGATATCGGTAAGAGAGTAGTAGTAGGTGTAGCTTGTGGCTCCCTGGTCGAAGAGGCCATCATCTCCAGGGATAAGGGGTCTTTTCTGTGAAACCGCAGATAGTGTAATGGAATCCTGGTTAGCATTGGCAGAGAGCTCATATTCAAAGGGGATCAGTGTTCCGTCAGTCTCCTCTTTATGATACCAGTGCTCAGTCGCTCCGTTGAACAGGCGGGCATCGATATGCAACTGGTCGGTGGCCAGGTCCATGTAACTTAGCACTGGCATGGTATGGGTATGGAAGACCCCGGTATCGTCGTTGGACAGGTTCAGGATCCGGAATCCATCGTAACTTATGCCAAAGGTATCTCCGGGGTAGTAAAAGTAGGCGATCATAAAACTATAGGGGGTGCCTGATGTTAAGCCCTCCAGATGTCCGGCTATATACCACCACTCGATGGCCTCATCGGGGTGCCATCCTTCATCGACGGGGAAGGAGATCAGGCTCCCCTCAGGGGTATGAGGATAGGCTTTCCAGTCCTGTGCCCCAAGTGTGAAAAATCCTGCAAGCAAATACAGGATGGCAGGGAGGAATATGTATCTGGATCGAAACAAAACGATAGCTTACTAGCACCCCATACACCCATCACTCTGCTTCAGGCGTTTGTTGTGACAACGGATCTCATCATGTTTTACACAGGAGATTCCTTCCTTACGCAAGGCACGATTGTGACCCACCCGGTATTCCGGGAACTTACCTTTTTTCTTAATCAGTATATTTAGCATCATCCCCGCCATGGATAGGCTGAGGAGAACCACGCTTATTAATAGGATCTTTAAAAACATCTGAACAATAAAGAAATTTACTTGTCTGAATGAGTAATAATACCACTACAAAG
>JAUVIT010000342.1 GCA_030592605.1 Bacteroidota bacterium | reverse complement strand
CAGGGTGGAGGCAGAAACCGTTGACCCACTGGCCTCGGTCCCTGACATCCTGGAACAAATTGAGGCAGAAATAATTCCAGAACTGAAAGCACAGTTTGCCGGAATCCGCATCGTCTACCAGGGACAGCAAAAGTATAGCCAGGAGGCCATGGGACAGGCTGGAAGTTCCTATATGATAGCATTTATGGTCATTCTTATGTTGCTGGTGCTGCATTTCAGAAGTGTTCCCAAGGCATTGATTGTTATCATGATGATTCCCATTTCACTGCTGGGTGTGGCATGGGGACATGGCCTGCATGGTCAGCCCCTTTCCATGATGAGCTTATGGGGAGCCGTGGCGCTAACAGGGGTTATTATCAATGATGCCATTGTATTCTATTCCAAGTTTGATAGGCTGTTGATCGAAGGCTGGAAGGTTCCGGAAGCGGTCAAAGAGGCAGGCAAAATAAGGTTGCGACCCATTATTCTCACATCCATTACCACCAGCGTTGGACTCTTTCCCATGCTCTTTGAAAAGAGCGTACAAGCACAGTTCCTGATTCCCATGGCCATCAGCCTGGCTTATGGGGTGTTCCTGGGAACCATTTTTATCCTTATCTTTTTCCCGGTACTAATTATGCTTTTAAACGATGCTAAAGTCTTTCTAAGCTACCTGTGGACAGGCGTGAAACCCACCCGTGAGGAGGTTGAGACCGCGGTTATCCAGAATAAAAGAAAGCTAAAGTTTGAGAAGAACCGAGGCAGAAGAGTAACAGCCATTGAAGAATAACCTGATTATGAAAGCATTGAAAAAAACCATATATATACTTAGCATTCTGTTCTTTGCTAATCTTGCAAAGGGACAGGATAATAGTCTGACACTTTCCTCAGCCCTGGAGCAGGCGCTGGAGAATAACTATGGACTGATCATCTCCAGGGCCGATGTGCAGGTGGCAGAGATTAACAACAACTGGGGTACCGCCGGTCGCTACCCCACCATCGGTTTTGACATCTCCGATAACAATAACTATGAGCTAAACAATAGTCTTTACACCAACCGACTCTCTACCGGTATAGGGCTGGACTGGTTGCTATTTGACGGATTCAGGGTCAAAGTTACCAAAGCAAAGCTGGATAATCTGAAAGACCTGACAGCGGGTCAGCTGGCAGTACAGCTTGAGTCGACCATAGAAGATATCATCCTGGTCTACTACAGTGTACTCTTGCAAAAAGAGCAGCTTAAGGTACTGGAAACAGTAATGCAGCTCTCCGATGACCGCTATCAGTATGAACTGAAAAAGAAGTCTTTGGGTGGTTCGGTAACATATAATGTACTTCAGGCAAAAAATGTTTATCTGACCGACAAGGCCAACTTTCTGAATCAGGAGATGCAGGTGCGAAATACCACCAGGAACCTCAACTTTCTGATGGGCGTAGATCCAGCTGTAAGCTGGGAATTCACCGAGGCATTTGAAGCCGATACATCAGAGTTTATCCTGGCCGACCTGATTTCAAAAATGAAAGCCGATAACCAGTCCTTGAAAAATCAATACACCGGGCTGCTTCTGAGGGAGAATGAAACGTCCCTGCAAAAATCAAGCTTCTACCCCTCCGTATCTCTGGGGGCAGGATTGGATTACGGCCATACCTGGGCCTACTCAGGTGGTGCACAGACATTCAATAATGAAACAATCTTACCTTATGGAAATGTTCGCTTGTCTTTTGATATCTATAGCGCTGGAGTGAGAAAAAGAGGTGTGGAAATCGCAAGGATCAATGAAGAGGTAGCCAAAGTGGAGATTGACCAGATGGAACATGCCCTGACCAATGAACTCTTTAATCTTTTCGATTTTCACGAGGTTAGGCTGGAGCTGCTGAATGTGGCCAATGAGAACCTGGAAGCGGCTGAACTGAACTTATCCATATCGGAGGACAAATACCGTTCCGGGGTAATTAATTCTTTCAACTACCGGGATGTGCAATTGATATACCTAAGTGCATCCTACCAGCGGCTGCAGTCGATCTATAATCTGATCGGTTCCAAGGCCGGTCTGACCCGGATCACCGGGGGATTCCTGGGCTACGCATCCGAATAAGCAGTATGAATTTTGTACGTAAGCGAACAGTGCTTGTCCGCTTGGGGTCAATTCATATGGCACGGCACATCACTGAATGTAAACTAAGTTATTGTTACTCTGTGATTTAAAATCTATGGTAAGGCATTTGTGGAGAAAATAGTGCCATATTCACTATAACTGAACCACATGCTCCGACATTTACTTACCATTGCCATCAGGAATATCCTGAAGCATTTCAACTATTCCATTTTGAATATCCTGGGTCTGGCCATCGGCATTTCCAGTTTCCTGTTCATCCTGATCTATGTCACCGATGAACTGAAATACGACCGGTTTCATGAGAATCATGAAAATATCTACCGTATGAACCGCTTGTATGACTCCAATGACATCAACGAAGATGCAGCGACCATGTCATTTCCTTTTGGTCCCGCCCTTGCCGACGACTATCCCGACATGGTCAAATCCATGGTCAGGTTCTTTGATTTCCAGGTATCGGAAATGCTATTTGAAAATTTGGAAGATACCACCAATGTGCTGAAATTTAATGAAGAGTGGTTCTACCTGGCCGATTCAAATGTATTCCAGATGTTTACTTTTCCTCTTTTGGAAGGGGATCCGGCAACTGTTCTCAACCGGCCCAACACCATTGTTCTATCTGAAAGTACTGCTAAAAAATATTTTGGAGATACTCCAGCCATTGGAAAATCCCTCCGGATGGAAGAACAAATCGTATTTGAGGTAAGCGGAATAATGAAAGACCTTCCGGAACAGTCCCATTTCAACATCGATATGCTTGCTTCCCTTTCCACCTTCAGAGCCTTGCAAAGGGGACAGTTTCCCCAGACCTGGATCTGGAACCCCTGCTGGACCTATGTGGAGCTTTATGATAATATCACACAGGAACAACTGGAGGCACAGCTAGCTGATTTTCACCTGAGGCAGT
>JAUVIT010000328.1 GCA_030592605.1 Bacteroidota bacterium | reverse complement strand
GCTGACCAAGCATTGAACTGGACTTAGAGGATGCGACATCTTGATATCGGGCATCACTGAGCCGTTCGGGCTTGATATAGATCTCGACCTTTTCTTTATTGACGATGACAATTTTCTCAATATCACCCTCTTTCAACACCTGGAAAAAACGGTTGGAATCGATCTCCTTCAAATTATTTCCAGAACCCAAAAACTGCAGGCCTATCATGGCCACAAGAATGATTCCGATGATCCAGTATGAATTAAATTTGGGTTTGCCGGGTACTCCCGGTTTATTCCCCGGTTTATTCCCCGGTTTGTTTCCCAGGTTGCCCCCCGGGAAAATTCCGGGATTTTTCTTTTTATCTGCCATAATCTTGTTTTAATAGGTTTCTGTCACCCTTGTCACCTTTCCGTCAGCCCATAGCTCTTCAAGTTTGAAGAATGATCTGAACTCTTCCTGAAATACATGGACCAGGATATCAAAATAGTCCAACAGGACCCATTGGCTGTTCTGCAAACCCTCCACATGATGGGCCCTGATAAGAGCCTCTTCCTTCAGCTTCTTTTCGATGGATTCCGTGATGGCTCCCACCTGGGTTACAGATTCTCCGTGACAGATGATGAAAAAGTCGCAAATGGAGTTTTCAACTTCAGAAAGATCGATGGAAACGATTTGATGTCCCTTCTTCTCTCTGATGGCTTCGAGGATAAACTCCCTCTTCTGCTCTACATTGAATGAATCACTTTGCTCCATCTGGCTTTTTGTTGACAAAGGTAATCAATTTAGCTGTTAACATTTATGTGCTAAAATTGTTGATTACCTTAGCTACATTGACAAAAACTGTACCATGAGAAGCAGATGGATTAAACATGACAGCCTTACATCTACCTCCAGCTTTCTTTCTGATCTTCTGAAGCATAAGAACCTGGAAGAGGGATTAGTAGTTATAGCTGATTACCAGGATGCTGGAAGGGGACAGGGCGAGCATTCATGGCAGAGCAATCGGGGAGAAAACCTTTTGATGAGCCTCCTTCTGTTTCCTGCATTTTTGTCAGCATCCAGGCAGTTTCATCTGTCAAGGGTGGCTTCACTGGCCCTTTGTGATGCTTTGGAAACCCTGGGAATTGTTACCGTGATTAAGTGGCCCAACGATATTCTTACCGCCAGGGGGAAGATTGCAGGCATTCTGATTGAACACAGTATTACCGCAGGGAATATCTCACGCACCATTGTTGGTTTGGGTTTAAATCTGAATCAGACTGTCTTTCCTTCCTTCCCGATTGCGGCTAGCTCTGTGCGTTTGGAGACCGACAAGGATGTGGATGTTGCCGGAGTGGGTGAGCTGGTGGAGAATTGTTTGATGAACAGGTATCAGAAATTAAAGAAAGGATCTGAGGAATCCCTGGAAAAGGATTACATGTCACGCTTATTCATGGCAGGAGAGCCTTCCCTTTTTTCAGCTGGTACAGAGGTCTTTAAAGGTAGCATCGTTGGGGTAAGTGGTTTTGGAGAGTTAATGGTTGAGCAAAATGGGGAGATCCGGACCTTTGGACACGGTGCCATCAGTATGGAAGTAAAATTTGATCAGGCTTAAGCAGAAAAATCAAAGGATTCCATCTTGTCAACAAGTCCATCGGCAAGTTTTTTCAGAGGGACCTTAACCATGGGCAGCAACATCTTAGTGACCAGCGGTTCGATAGTGATCTTGATTCTGGTATCATCCGGAGCCACCTTTTTTAGCTGAATCCAGATGGTAAACTGGTATTTTGAAAACTCCGGATCGGAGCTCATCTTGACCAGCGAGTAAGGCGCCTTTTCAACGATCATCAGCCCGGTCCGTCCCAGGGGATTCACCTGGAAACTGCATTTCTCTTCTGATGATTCCCATCCACTTACTTTATCAGCAGGAAGCAGGTCCTGTAAATTGTGAAAATTACCAATGAAGGCATAGATCACCTCATCACTGCTGGCTGACTTTCCTATTTTGCTCTCAATCTTCATTTTTCCTGTATTAAGCTTAGCCCTTCCATTGAGCCGGGTCTTCCCTCCACTGTTTTAACATCTCAACTTGGTCCTGCTGAATTGCTCCTGACTCCAGGGCGCTCTCTACCAGGATATGATAATTTGTAAGGGTATGAAGTATTACTCCTGCCTTTCTGAAGTTGTCGGCTGCCAGCTCAAATCCATATGAGAAAATAGCGACCATTCCCAGCACTTCTGCTCCGGCCTCTCTCAGTGCTTCCACAGCTTTCAGGGAACTTCCGCCGGTACTGATAAGGTCCTCTACCACCACCACCTTTTGTCCGGGTGAAAGACGCCCCTCGATCAAATTTTGACGTCCGTGACCCTTGGCAGAAGGTCTTACATAAACAAAGGGCAGATTCATGCTGTCTGCCACCAGTGCACCCTGGGCAATGGCTCCTGTTGCCACTCCGGCGATAAGATCAGGTGCCTCATAATGACTTTGAATACTGGTTCTGAAAGCCTCCTTAATAAAATTCCTGACTTCTGGAAAGGAGAGAGTTACGCGGTTATCACAGTAGATGGGGGACTGCCAGCCAGAGGCCCATGTAAATGGTTTTGCGGGTTCAAGGATTACCGCCTTGCTTTTTAAAAGTAAGCCTGCTACATCTTGTTCTATTTCTGCCATTCAGCAAATGTATAAAGTTTTTACCAGGTTTGGTAGATCTACCCTTAGTATGACCATAGAAGCGGAGAGGCAAGTTTTGACTGTACTGGAGTTACACCATTTTTGTGCTGTCCCGGAGTAAGTGCAGAGTCACTTTCAGTCTTCCTATCTATCCTATTTTCGGATTTCTTGCAAGTTACGAGTATGTGACTTCTTCACAGAGCGGTGACTCATGAATAATGATTGTGCATCTTACATATCCTTGTAAAACGCAGTTATACAATCTATTATAATAACTGCTAAGCTTATACAAATGAAGTTAGAAGTCACACATTTGGAAAAACTCACCAGTTAGTGACTTCCGGATTTCCCGAAATGGACAACCCAGTTTTCATACACTACTCAGTTGAGCAAAATTTTAAGAAAGCACCCCCTTTTTTTATTGCTTATCACTTGCTGAATACCTGAACCTAAGGCCAGGCCTATAACTCAGAGAAGACTCAGGGAACCTTTAGTTCAACGAAGTTAATTATTGGGGTATGTCCAGTTGACCGTACTATTGCATTGATGGTTATTATTTTATAAAATTATTAGGCTCTAG
>JAUVIT010000161.1 GCA_030592605.1 Bacteroidota bacterium | reverse complement strand
CTTTTACGCCCATTTTGGTAGCCGGATTGATCATCTACCAGGTGTGGTCGTTGATCAGGTATGTGGACCGGACCAACAGGGAGCTGGCAGGGTTCCTTGAGTCGATCCGCTACTCCGAATTCACCCGGACCTTCCAAATTAACGATGGAGGCAGTTCGTTTGATGAACTCAACGAAGCTTTTAATGATGTTATGAAAGATTTCCAGCAGGTGAGATCCGAAAGGGAGGAACACTTCCATTACCTGCAAAGTATTGTGCAGGACATCGATGTGAGCATCCTGGCCTATCAGCGTGATGGTACTGTGGAACTAATCAACCCGGCGGCCAAGAAACTATTCCAGGTGAGCAACCTGAGAAACATCAATTCCCTGCGATCACTCAGTGAGAAATTGACCAATACATTGCTAAGCATCAATCCGGGCGAAAACAAGCTGGTAAAGGTTCAGGATGAGGAAGATATACTTCAGCTGGCCATCTTTGCCACAGAGTTCAAAGTAAAAGACAAGGTAATCCTCCTGAGTACCATTAAGAACATTCAGAATGTACTGGAAGAGCAGGAGACCGCAGCATGGCAAAAGCTGATCAGGGTGCTGACACATGAGATCATGAACTCCATTGCCCCTATCTCATCACTCTCCTCCACGGTGGAAAGCATGGTCAAACCCTATACCTCGGGTAAAAAAGACATGAAGGAGGTAGACAAGGAGACTGTCATTGAGATCCAGGCGGCACTTCAAACAATTAACAAGCGAAGCACCGGGCTGATGAATTTTGTGGAGACCTACCGGAGCCTTACCAAGATTCCGGAGCCTAACTTCTCGGTGGTTAATATGAATGAAGTGATTGGACATGTGCATACCTTGATGAAGAAGGATGTGGAGAGGAAAAACATCCTTTTGGTCACCAGTGTAGAACCTGACACCATTGAAGTACAGATCGATGAACAAATGATTGAGCAGGTGCTGATCAACCTCATCAAAAACTCCGTTCAGGCCCTGAAAGGGTGCCTTGGTGCACAGATACAGATCAAGGGTTTCTATAACAAGCGGGGCCGGCCTACCATCCAGGTGATTGATAATGGACAGGGAATTCTGGACGATGTGATTGATAAGATATTTATCCCCTTTTTTACAACCAAACAGAGTGGATCGGGAATCGGGCTTAGCCTCTCCAAACAGATCATGAGACTGCATGGAGGCACCATTACTGCACAATCGAAACCCAACAAAGAGACCATCTTTAACATGACCTTTTAGGAGAAAAATGATATCTTGGCTTCCGGAGTACAATGATATCTGGTCTGCTCCGTTTTAGGAGTAAATACAACTTTTACCTGAGTATGAAACTTATTAGGACAACGGCTGTAGCAGCCCTTTTTTGCCTGCTGAGCACCCAGGTAGGCGCACAAGAAAAAACCTGGATTACCCTGGAGGCTGGCCCTCAATGGAGCATGTTAAAAGTCAGCGATCCTCAAGGATACTTCCAGGGGGCCAATGTGATAAGCTTTATGTCGGGAATCACTGTAGGGCAGGAGATCATACCCAATCTCATGCTTAGTACCGGGGTGCTTTACATCCCCCGGAATGACGGAATCAACATGAGAGATGACCGCCCCAACCAATCCAGCTGGAAGGCCTCCAGCTCCTTTCTTATCCCGGTCAGGGCTGAGTACCGGATCCAGCCCACCGAATACCCGGTTAGTTTTACTCCACGAATCGGCTACATCTATAACATGGACTCCCAATCCGATGAGCCCTATTCGGCAAGCAGCATTCTCTCGGCACCCGACGGAACCGCCCTGTCATACGATATCCAGCAGCTGTCTGACCAAAGCATTTCACATCTGCTGGAAATTGGAATGGGTGTAAACCTCAGGTTTTCAAACTCCTGGCAATGCTCCTTAAACCTCTCCTACATGACCAGCCTGCTGGGATCTCCCGCTACCCGCTACTCACTGGACTACTCCGATGGAGCAGGAACAACCGCCTCCACCGGCTATACTTCAAAAGGGAATTCATTGATTACTACCCTGGCACTTAATATCCCGGTAAGCAACATATGGCAAAACAAGGACTACAGAGTACGGGCCCGCATCGAGAACTCCACTTTTAAGGGGAAAGCTGTTGAAAAAAGAGGACAGATATACTTTGGAGCTGAGCTTGGTTCCCTCTGGAGATCATTCTCAAGTAACAACCCGGCAGTGGGGCCAAGACCCATGGTGGACCGTGGTATTTTCCGCTATGCCAATATGCATACCGGAATTTATGCAGGTTACATGCTCACTGATGAACTGGGTGTGGATATTGGAGCCATCTACCAGCGATCCAGCACCCACTATGCACTTATGTATGATCATGAAGTGGATTTCGCAAGCAAGGAATCCGCACCTCTCTACCTGGAGATCCCTCTGCGTTTCAGGTATTTTTATGATGTATATAAGGGGAAAATCCATGCGGTTATCTATGGAGGAATGTCCCTGCTTGCACAGTTTTCTTCAGGGGTATATAATGATGGGACTGCGGACTTCACTTATAACACACCTGCGGTTTCCGGACCGGTGAGTGCCAGCACTTCTTACGAAGCCTATGGAGTTCATAGCTTTGCTCCCGTACTACGGCTGGGAACCGGTGTTGAATATAAACTTCCCATGGAATTTCCTTTGATAGCCACTCTTTATCTGAATTACATGCAGGGCTATATGGATGTGGGACAGATCGATGTAACAAACACAATTCCTGAAACTCCTACTGTATCAAACATCACATACCAGGGAAGCGGATGGAGCGTGGACCTGGGAGTAAAGATTCCCTTCCGGCTTGGCGGCGGAAATTGTGGCCAATTACCAGAAAGAGAGTGAGATGAGAGCGCTACAAGCTGTCATAAAGATCTTGTTTTTCCTACTTGCGATTCAAGCCTTTAGTCCGGCAGTGGCACAGGAGACCATTTATGAGTTGCTTGATGTTATGGATCTGCCCCCTGAATTAAATCCCAGGCACCTAGCTTCGTGCAGCCTGGAGTTCCAGGAACAATGGATCTTGAATGTGGCCACTTTATCCATTTCAAAAAAAGTGGATGCCTATGGAATCACGTGTACAGACAGTACGGACCTTGCATATCTTCCTGAAGGGGTGGTCCGCATTAAAGAAATCTCCTATGAATTTTCTTTCCTGAATCTTTCGAATCCACAGGAAAGGAAGCTTCAGGAGGCTTTGATTTCCCTGATCAATCAAAGCTATCCCATTCCGGAAGTGTATGAGCCAGCGGAACAACTGCTTTCCGTCTACTTTCATGAAGATTGGGTGATTGAAGCTGATCATCAGGAATTCAGGAAGAGGATCGAAGCTATCACTCCGGTCATCTGGCAAGAGAGACAAACTGCAGATGGTGAGCCAATTCCTGATGGTGAAACAGGATACCCGGTCTACTACAAGCTTAAACTTGACCGGATTGATCTGCGCCACCCCTAGGCTCGACCTAAGATTAAGCGGGTTTTTCTATCTTTGAAAAAACCGCCTAGCCCAATGTCCAGACAAGAACTTCAAACCACCTATTCTGAAAGAATCAGTCATTTTAGTGAAGCTGTGCGACTGCAAACCAGAAGGATCAATCTCTTCTCCCTGGCACGGCTCCTGGTCCTATTGCCATGATCTGGTTGCTGGTACTTGGATTCAGAACCAATGCTTTACTCTTCTATCTTCTTTCGGGCCTGATGCTGGTTTTGTTTCTATTCCTGGTAAGCCTTTTCAACAGGTACAAGGGAGAGCGGGAGCTACTCCGGCAACTGCTAATGCTTAATGAGAAGGAGCTGTCCTGCCTTGACCATGATTTCCACAATCTTCCCGACGGATCGGAACATGCTGACACCTCTCACCCCTGGTCCCATGATTTGGATATTTTTGGAAAGGGATCCCTCTTCCAGTACCTCAACCGAAGCTCCACGCTTAAGGGTAGCGAAATACTGGCAGCTTTGCTCACCAGTGAACCCGGTGGAGCTGAGACGATTCTTGACCGGCAAAAAATTATTAAGGACTTGAAGGACCGAATCGATTTCAGGCAAGATTTCACTGCCAGAGGGGAGTTGGTCAAAGAAAAAGCTGACGATCTCAAAGATATATCCCGCTGGCTGGACACCAGCGCCTATATCAGCAAGTACCCATGGCTCTTTTACCTGGCCATGGGTGTTAGTCTCCTCACAGTCTCCATAATCATCTGGGGAATCTTTGATCCTTCCCGCTACTGGCTCCTGCTCTACTTGCTCACATTGAACTTTGTGGTGCTCTCCCCCTTCCTGCTTCGTACACAGAAATACCAGGCGGCCATCTCCAGGAAGCATGAGCTGCTTGAAGGGTATGCCCGGCTTCTGAAACAGATTGCCAGCACCTCTTTTAAACATCCTGAGCTGCAAAGCAGAAGCAGAAAAGCCAGTGAGGGAATGCGGCAGGTGGCCAGGCTTTCAAAGCTGCTGCAGATTTTCGATCAGCGGCTAAATATGCTGCTTGGAGTCATCCTAAACGGCTTCTTCCTATTCGATTTTACCATGCTTTATCTGCTGGAACGATGGAAAAAAAAGAATCGGCAGGATATCATGGTGTGGATCGAAATCACCGGCTGGACCGATGCACTGATCAGCCTGGCCGGCTTTGCATGGAACCACCCTGATTTCAGCACGCCCGAAGTAAATGAGCTCAGGGAAGACATGGAGATAGCCGGACTGGCTCATCCATTGATTCCACATCAGAAAAGAGTTGCAAACGATCTGGAAATCACCAGCGAAAAAGTAGTGGTAATAACCGGTGCCAATATGGCAGGAAAATCCACCTTTCTTCGCTCCATGGGGATCAACATGGTCCTGGCCTATACCGGTTGTCCGGTCTGTGCCACCTTATTCCGCTGCAGCTATATGGGGCTCCATTCCAGTATGCGTACAGCCGATTCGCTGAAGGATGAGGAATCCTACTTCCTGGCCGAGATAAAACAGCTGCAATTGATTGTCCGGGAGATGGAGAGTGGCAAAGCCATGCTGATCCTGCTGGACGAGGTACTGAAGGGAACCAATACCACCGATAAAAAACTGGGTTCGGTGGGACTGATCCGAAAGGCCATACTTTATCCGGTCTGCTGCCTTATTGCCACCCATGACCTTTCACTGGGAGAGCTTGAAAAGGAACATGAAGGACAGGTGATTAATTACTGTTTTGAGAGCTATATCAAGGATATGGAGCTAAGCTTTGACTACACCATGCGCAAAGGGATCGCTACCAATATGAATGCCTCTTTCCTG
>JAUVIT010000298.1 GCA_030592605.1 Bacteroidota bacterium | reverse complement strand
GATCGGAATTTTTGTTTTGCTGAGTCTGGCATCCGGTTCCCTGTTAATCTGGTTTGGATTGCGTGGTGATAATACCTTGCTCTATGCAATCTTTTTCTTACTTGGGTTTTCCGCCATCTTTGCAGCCATTAAGTATACTATCGGTAAGCGCCCTTATGGATATGTGGGATTTGGGGATATTATGGTATTTATCTATTTCGGAATCCTGGGTGTGGCCGGCACCTATTTTTTGCATACTCATATGCTGCATCCCAGCATTCTATTGCCAGCTTCCTCGGTGGGACTCTTCAGTGCAGGTGTACTGAACCTGAATAACCTGAGGGACCATGAAAACGATGCCCTGAATGGAAAGCAAACGCTGGTAGTACGTATGGGGGTTCAATGGGCAAAAACCTACCATGTGGTACTTCTTCTGACAGCCCTGATACTTGCTGTGCTGTATACGGTGCTTCATTTTGAATCCTACTACCAGTTGATTTTCCTGCTTCCTGTTCCGCTTTTAATCTCAGATATCAATACAGTGATTACCAATACGGTACCAGTGGAACTGAACAGAGAGTTGAAGCGGCTGGCTGTGGCTACCTTGCTTTTTTCGCTCTCATTTGGCATCGGACTGGTTCTCTAGATGGTCCGGGCATCTTATATCGCATATCCCCTTGTATTTATAAGGCCGGCTGGCACTTCCCGGGGTATTCTGGCGGAAAAGCCCTGCATATATATCAGGCTCACTTCCGAGAGGGGAGAAACAGGAATTGGTGAGGTCTCCTTTATACCCGGACTCAGCGTGGAGAATCAGGAGGAGTTGGAGATCCAGGTGGACCATATCTGCAAACTCATAAGCAGGGGGGAAATGGATCCGGTACAGCATTTGCCTGCCTTGCCAGGAGTGCAATTTGCCCTTGAATCAGCTGTGCAGGATATGAAGACGGGAGGAGAACAGCTGCTTTACCCTTCGGAATTTACTGAAGGTCAGAATGGAATACCCACCAATGGACTGATCTGGATGGGCACAAAGGAATTTATGATCAGCCAGATCAGGGAGAAGATGAAGCTGGGATTCAGAGTGCTGAAGCTGAAGGTGGGATCACTCAGCTTTTCTGAGGAGCTGGACCTTCTGAAGTGGATACGGTCCGAATTTGGAACGGCCGACCTGGAGATCCGTCTGGATGCCAATGGAGCATGGACCCCGGAGGACGCCCGGAAGAAGATAGAACTCTTGTCCCGCTATTGGATTCACTCCATCGAGCAACCCATAGCTCCGGGTCAGCAGGAAGCTCTGATGCAGCTCTGCCTTGATTCGGCCATCCCGGTGGCCTTGGATGAGGAGTTAATTGGAATTACAGATTCACTTAAGAGGAAGGAGCTTTTAGATAAAGTAAGGCCCGCATATATTATTTTAAAGCCCGGTTTGCTGGGTGGATTCTCTGTCACTGCTGAATGGATTACTCTGGCAGAGAAATACAAGTCCGGTTGGTGGCTTACATCAGCTTTGGAGTCAAATATCGGACTGAATGCCATAGCGCAGTGGACCTGGCAACGTGGGGTTAGCAGGCCCCAGGGACTGGGTACCGGGGCGCTCTATACCAACAACATCCCCTCACCACTTCAAATGAGTGGGGAGCAGCTTTGGTACCGGCCCGAAAACAAGTGGGATCTTAATTCCATCGGACTGTGAAACTATTACCTGATATAGAGGACTCCCTGCTTCTGGAGGGTAGATCCTTTACAAGAAAGGGTTTGCATGCTTATTGTTCTCAGGAGGCCGGCAATCTCGTGTTGCCCGCATGGAAAAGAGAGATCTTTGCTTTTATTGCCCTTTTCATGGATCCGGCGGGTGGGACAATCATTCAGAAAAGTAGTGGTTCCACAGGTGATCCGAAGACTTTTGTTCTTTCAAGAGAAGCCATGCTGCTTAGTGCGCAGAGGACCCTTCGTTTTTTTAAGCTCCGGAGAGGAGAGCGGGTGCTGCTCTCTCTGCCGGTTCACTATATTGCTGGTAAGATGATGGTGGTCAGGGCGCTGCTGGGAGGACTCGATCTGCAACTAAGGGAGCCATCCTCCCGTCCCTTAAAAAACCTATCTGAATCCATCGCTTTTGCTGCCATGGTTCCTTTGCAGCTTGAGGAGTCTCTGAATCATGGTGATCCAGTGGAAAGGATCTCGAAACTGTTAATTGGGGGAGGAGATCTTCACCCGGCCACCCGGGAAAAACTCTCCGGTATGTCCTCTCCGGAAGTGTATGAAAGCTTTGGGATGACGGAGACCTATACACATTTCGCATTGAAACGGATTAATGGTCCTGATCCGGATTCCAGTTTCAAACTACTGAAAGGTGTGCGGATAGGACTCGACAAGAGGGACTGTCTGGAGGTGGAGGTCCCTGGTATCACAGACGGTCTGCTATCCACCAATGACCTTGTGGAAATCAATAAGCAAGGAGACGAATTCTCCTGGCTTGGAAGGTTCGATAACCTGATTAACACAGGCGGTATCAAGATCATTCCTGAATTGCTTGAAGAACAGGTCCGGGATTGCATAGGGCATGAATGCCTGGTATTGCCGGAACCGGACCGAAAACTGGGAAACAGACTGGCGCTGGTGGTGGAATTTGAGGGCAGTGATCCGCCTATTGAGCTTTGGAAAGACTTGCTTAGGAATCGCCTCTCTGCCTATGAACAGCCCAAAAGAGTGCTTACTGTAGGAGCCCTTCCAAGGAATGCTTCAATGAAACCCGACAGAACATCTTCCCGGAACTTGTTGTTATAGTATTTAAGTACTAACTAAACACCTTATATATGAAAGCATTGAGAGTTATTCTGATCATTGTTCTTGTCCTTGTGGCAGCTATTCTGATTGTCCCACTCTTCTCACCCGCCACAGCCGAAGTGAGCGCGGAAACCACCATTGACCTTAGATCGGACAGGATCTTTCCCAAGGTAGCATCCTTTATTGGCCGTGAGCTATGGGATCCCTGGCTAACCCAGGACAGTACTGCTGATGCAAGAATTGAACCCAATTCTGCCTATGTTGGATCGACCTATTCCTGGAAAGGCGAAAAAGTGGGCTCGGGCCGGATGGAGGTAATCTCAGTCAAAGAAAACACTTACATTGAATCCCACCTGTGGTTTGGTGATGTAGAGGAACCTGCCCTTGTTGAGTGGAACTTTGAGCCAGTTGATGGGGCTACCCATATCACCTGGTCCTTCAGCCAGGAAACCACCTATCCCATTGGCAGATTGGGAATGATTTTTGGGAAAATTTTCCTGAAGCAGAGTTTTGAATTGGGATTAGCCAATCTGAAGGAATTGATGGAATCGATACCAAATACGAGCAGTGCCCTTGGAACAATATCCGTTGGTACATTACCAGCAATGAATGTATTGCTGACAGATGGAGCAGGAACCATGGAGGAAATAGGAGCGAAGTTGCCCGAACTGTACGGACTGCTCTATGAGACAGCCGGTAAGCAGGGACTTGAGGTTGTTGGAGTTCCCTTTGTGAATTACCTGGACTACGATG
>JAUVIT010000149.1 GCA_030592605.1 Bacteroidota bacterium | reverse complement strand
GCTTCTTCACCAGCCAGTCCATACTGTCCCAGGCATCGGTGGTCTCGTCGGTATCGGTCTGGTTGAAGGGACCTATGGGAGCGCGGTACATGAAATAATCGCCTTCCGATTTGAATCGTCCCCGAATGTCCTGGAACACATAGATGTAATCCGGACCCATGAACCGGGTTCCGAGCACTGCTTCCAGACTGGAGGCGGAGAGATTCCCGGAAGAACTAGTCGCATTATACGGGGTTCGCAACAATATCACGGGCAAGGGTCCGGCCGGGTCCGATGGTTCAAGGATCAGCGTATAGAGACCGACCCCGTCGCGCATGGGGATCATCTCCTCCCTGATTGCAAAGTCGGCTTCGGGCGGGGTGTCTTGGAATGACACCCTGGCCGATGCACCCATAAGGGAGGGCAAAGCAATGACAAGAATTAACAGGCGGATGCGGTTTGATTGGGAAAGGGCTGTTTTCATCTCAGGAAGTTACAACATTGAGCAGACGATTAAAAACGCTTGACTGGCCTTGCCTTTTGTTGTAACTTACTTCCCATGGAACCAGATCTTTACAGACAACTTCAGCGCCATCTGGATCAGAGTCCGGTCCCCTTTCCGGAGACTGAATCAGGCGTTGAAATTAGCCTCCTTAAAAATTTGTTTGACGAGACTGAAGCAAACATCGCTTTGAAGCTAAGTGTCGTTCTGGAAGACATTGACAGAATTTTTGGCCGCTTCAAAGAAGGAGAAATAACAAAGGAGACGCTGCAGGAAAAACTGGGTAGCCTTATAGATAAAGGCCTCATTTATTCTAAACCAGATCAGAAGAAAGGTCGCTTGTATCAGAAAGCTCCCCTTGCTGTAGGTATGTACGAGCTCCAGGTGGATCGCATGACTAAAGAGCTGGCGGAAGACTATTTTAAATACGAAGATGAAGGTTTTGCAGAGGCAATTATCGATGTGAAGACCAAGCAAATGCGCACCATTCCGGTGAATGTGGATATCAAGCCGGAATTCCTCATCGGGAGTTATGATAATGCGCGCGCCATCATTGATAATTCTCCGGGACCTTTCGGGGTCATGAATTGTATATGCCGGCAAACCAAGCAGAAGGTTGGGAAAACCTGCAAGCATTCCGATATCCTGGAAACCTGTTTTACATTGGGATTTTCAGCGACATACATGATGGACATGGGAGTTGCACGGGAGATAAGCAGGGATGAAATGAAGGATTTGATTACCCGGGCTGAAGGCTTAGGCCTGGTCCTGCAACCTGCAAATGCCAAGGATCCGGAGTTTATTTGCTGTTGTTGTGGTTGCTGTTGCCAGGTTCTCACTGCGGCAAAGAGATATCCACACCCTGCCGAATTTGTACATTCTAACTTCTATGTCCAGATTGATCCTGAGAAGTGCACTGCCTGCGGGGAATGTTTGGAGGTATGCCAGATGGAGGCCCTTGTTTCGGTTAACAATCACACAGAAGTCTTGTTAAGCCATTGCATAGGCTGTGGAAACTGTCTGAACGTATGTACCAGTGAAGCCATCTCATTGATGAAAAAAGAGAAGGAGACTATTCCTCCAAAGGACCGAGATGACCTGCACAAGAAAATGATCATCGAACGTTACGGAGTATTTGGTGCCCTTAAGATTATGGGAAAAGCTGCCCTGGGGAGAAAGATCTAAAGCAAGTCATACCGGCACCCCATTATGAATCAAGCATAGAAGGACAGCTCATCCTTTGTTCAGGCGGTCCTTTTCAAGGATGGGAGCGATGCTCTTTCGCATCAATATCTCGTCATGCCCACCCACCAGGTAGTCATTTAAGACGCCGACCTTTTTATAACCCAGATTTAGGTAGAACTGCTGTGCATCACCGTTAAACGACGACACGCATAAAAACACATTGGCACAGGTGGAGAAGATCTCTTTCTCGGCAAAAGCCATCATCTGCTTACCCAGTTTCTGGCCCCTCCAACCCGGTTTTACAGCGATGCTCTTCAGGTACCCGGAGAAAGCTCCTTTAGTCGAAATAACCAAGGTCCCCACTAAATCATTGTCCACATAGACTGCAAATACCTCATTGAGAGGGTCGTTGAGAGTATCGAGCAGATGATCCCTTGACATGCCCAGCGTGATCCAGGGCTCCAGGCCGGCCAATATTTGAGAACACATTATTTTTTCTTTCTCTGTGCTCACATTGCGAATATCTAGGTCCATTTCTTTCTTCATCCTTCTGTTTTTTAATCAAAGGTAAATGTAAACAAATGTATCTTTGAGTTTATGAGTCCACTATTAGTACTGGCAATACTGGTAAGTTATTTTGCGGTTCTGTTTCTTATATCGCGCATTACCTCCCGCAAAGTAAATGTCGATACCTACTTTACCGGGAATCGTCAATCCCCCTGGTTTGTAGTTGCATTTGGAATGATTGGCGCCTCCTTATCAGGGATCACCTTTATCTCCGTGCCCGGCGAAGTAGGGAACAGCAATTTCTTTTATTTTCAGCTGGTACTGGGATACCTGGTGGGCTATTTTGTGATTGCGACCGTCCTTCTTCCCCTGTATTACAGACTGAAACTGGTTTCCATCTATTCTTACCTGGAAACTCGCTTTGGAGCGGTTTCGCATAAGACCGGCTCCCTGTTTTTTCTAATAAGCCAGTCCATTGGAGCCTCTCTAAGACTATATGTTGTATCGGGTGTATTGCACCTGGCCCTGTTTCAGTATTACCACATCCCTTTTATGGTCACGGTGTGCCTTACCATCCTGCTCATATGGGCCTATACCAACAAGGCAGGGATTAAGACCATCGTCTGGACCGATATCTTCCAGACCTCCATGATGCTACTTTCTGTAGGGCTTAGTATTTACATCGTTTCCAGGGATATGAATCTCTCTTTCGGAGATATGACAAATACCATATTCAACAGCGAACATTCCCAGATTTTTAACTGGAACTGGAAATTCGAAAAGAACTTCTACAAGCAGTTTATCACGGGCATAGTGGTGGCCATAGCCATGAACGGATTGGACCAGAACGAGATGCAGAAGAGCCTCACCTGCCGGAACCTGAAGGAGGCCCAGAAGAATATTTATCTGTACAGCATTATCCTGGTCGTGACCAACCTGGTATTCCTTTCGCTGGGTGTATTGCTCTATGCCTACGTTCAGATGTCCGGAATTGTATTGCCCCTGGACCAGGCAGGAAATTTACTGGATACGGACAAGCTGTTCCCGAATCTCGCTCTGAATAATTTCGGTACGACCGCAGGTATTGTATTTATGCTGGGAATTGCTTCTGCCGCGTTTTCCTCTGCTGATTCCGCCCTGACCTCCCTCACCACCGCCTTTTATACCGACTTTCTCCATCTCGATCATAAAACAGATAAGGAAAAAACAAGAATGCGAAAGCGGATCAATATTGCCTTTGCGCTTATCCTGATTACCATCATCATGATCTTTCGCGTGCTGAATAATGACAGCGTGATCAACACGGTATTTACCATTGCCGGATATACCTATGGTCCCCTCTTGGGATTATTTGCCTTTGGCTTGTTTACCAAATACAAGGTGAAGGACAAATGGGTGCCGGTGGTGGCCATCCTCTCGCCCCTGATGGCCTGGTTGCTCAATCTCCTTATGATAAAACTGTTTGGATTCTACCTGGGCTACACCCTTCTGTTCTTTAACGGCCTGATCACCTTTGGAGGGCTCTGGTTGATCCGGATCCCCGACCGGTAACCCTGATGTTCTACGTCTCATTATAAAGCTGAGGCAAAGGTGTAAGTTTTAGAACTTCATGTTCGATATATCATATGAATTCTACATAAAGGGGTAGATACCATGAAATACAGGTCACATTATGTGACTAGTTAAAATATATCTATGGGTTCTTCCTTCATACAAATGGAATATCAAAGTCTGATTTTTGAGATTCGCGGTTATAAGGTAATGATTGACACAGACCTAGCTGCTCTTTATGAAACAGAAACTAAAGTGTTAAAACAACAAGTAAAGAGAAACAATGACAGATTTCCGAAGGATTTTATGTTTCAATTGACAAAAGAGGAGAAAACACAACTGGTCACAAATTGTGACCGGTTATCAGGCCTCAAACATTCAAGCGTATTGCCAATGGCATTTACTGAACAAGGTGTGGCTATGCTTTCATCTGTCTTAAGATCGAAGAAAGCTATCAAAATCAATATTGAAATAATGCGTGCTTTCGCTGTCTACAGGGCTATGTTGATGGAAGATAAATCTCTTCGAAAAGAGATTAAAGCTCTTGATGAGAAAATAAACAAGGTGTTCAGATACGTGCTTGATAAAATCGATGCTCTTCATCAAGATAAAGCAAAACCTAGAAAGAAGATAGGATATAAAGACTACCAGAATGAATAAAAAACCTTAACTGCAAGGTTAGCCTCAGAATCTTATGGAAAAAATTCTGAGCAGAAATGGCAAAACCCGCGCCACGCTAGGACAGCTTTGTTCCACCGTTCCTTAAAATGACCTCCCCTGTACCATTGCTGCCCGGGATTGATTTTCTCTTTAAAAGGGCATAAATTGTATGAACGGACCATTAGAAAAATTCATCATGGATACATTTGAAATTCAAAGGAAAGTCTTTACCAGAGCCGCTGTACTTTTGCTCCTGTCAGTTCTGTTACTGATTGCTATCATACCAGGGATCTTTCTGGATACTTCCCCTCATTCGCTCCCGAAACAAGCTGCTTTTGGAACTTTAGTAGTGATGCTCATTCATCTGCTGATATTTTTAGGTTTCCTGTATGGTATCAGGTTTACGAAGCGCAGACGTAAGATCAATAAAGAAATATATATTGTTTCCGGAGTGGTCCTGTTCCTTCTTGGCTTTGTAATTATGGATGGTTCTTTTTCTTTTTTAGATCAGGTGCTTTATGTCTCCATAGGCATCTTCCTGTGCGTTGTCTGTGACTTTGGGGCTGCACTGGTTTTAGTTTCAGCGCTGTTCCTTTTGAGGAAAAAAAAGAAGCATCAGGTCAATGAATAATATCCTCCTGGTGTTGAAACTTCTCAGAGTTCTGGAAGTTCTCAGAGTTCTGAAACTTTGATCCGGAGCAGCTCGCCCGGTTCAAGTTTTATTGGTATTCCCTTTGCCAGCTCTTCGCCGCTGTACACAGTGCTGTGCCTGGAATTGCCCTGAGTAACTTCGTACTTAAGCTCTGGACTCACGGTATACCATTCGGGGAACTGGTTGATCCGGGGCCAGTCAAGGGGCATGTGCATGTTTTGCACCGAACGCGGCGTATCAAATACCAGGCGGCCTTCCCAATCGCGTTTTGCCCGAAGGGCTAAATAAAGGATTTGATCTTCCACACGCGCTCCCGCCAGCAGATCTTCCCTCCAGGGATGAACATTTGTCCCCTGGCTCTTCCAAAGGCAGTACATGATGGTGGTCCGGGCAAAATTCCCGTCCCCGTGCCATCCCTCGATAATCCCCTGCTTCTGCCACTGCAGGGCAGAACTCCGGTAGCTTGAATCCTGTAGCGACCACATAATACGGGTCTCACTGTCCAGCCAGTCCTCCACTCCGTCCATGGCTTCGCGGTTGTAGAGGTTCAGACAACCTTCAATGGCATCTGCAAAGCCATCGGCCGATCCGCTTTCCCAGT
>JAUVIT010000211.1 GCA_030592605.1 Bacteroidota bacterium | reverse complement strand
TTCTTTAAACCCGCTGATAGGGACTTTATGTTCAACTACCGGGTAGAGAATCTGAAGGAGCTGCTGCAGGTCTTAAAGGAAGAGCCCGTCTAATGCCCAATCCAAAACAAATGAATTTTATGTGGGATAAACGATACGGCACAGAAGATTATGCCTATGGTAAGGAAGTTAATGCCTTTTTTTCCACCCAACTGGACGGTGTAGATCCGGGCCTTATGCTGCTGCCAGGTGAAGGAGAAGGCAGAAACGCCGTATATGGCGCCTTGCATGGCTGGACAGTGGAGGCCTTTGACCAAAGTGGTGTCGGAAAAAGCAAGGCGCTGGCACTGGCTTCGGAACTTGGTGTGGTGATCAACTACCAGGTATCCCACCTGGAGGATTTCCTGTTTATTCCAAATCATTATGATGCTGCCGGACTTCTGTTTTTCCATTCCGATCCGGCCAGCCGGATATTTCTACATCAGAAAGTTTATGAGTCCCTAAAACCGGGAGGAATTCTTATTCTTGAAGCATTTCACAAAGAGCAGCTACAAAAGAACACAGGAGGTCCCAAATCCCCGGAGATGCTATTTGACGAAGAGACGCTCTCTTCCGACTTTGCTCTTTTTAAAACTCTTTTACTTGAAAAACAGGAAATTGAACTCAATGAGGGTCCTTCCCACCAGGGCCCGGCTTCTGTGATCCGCTTCATGGGAATAAAACCCAACTAGAATCAATATATCATGACAACTAATGACTCTCATCAGGTATCCCCTGTGTCTATATCCTTTACTGAAGAACTCTCGGAAGGTATCTATCTGATTGGATTTAAAAGAGAATTTCTTTTCCGGGCCGGACAGGTCATAGGTATTGCTATGGAGGAAAAAGGGCCCCGCCGCCTCTATAGCATTTGTTCCGGAGAGCTGGAAGAAGAAATCCATATTCTTTACAAAGTGGTGGATGAGGGTTTTCTGACCCCTCAACTATCAGACCTGGAAATAGGCAATACCATCTGGATTACTGCACCTGGAGGGGAATTCACAGGAGATAAAGATCCGGCTGTCTGGATAGCTACAGGAACCGGCATTGCCCCCTTTTACTCTATGTTCCGCTCCGGACTGGGGGAAAATAAAACTTTGCTTCATGGCAACCGGTTCCTGGAACAATTTAACTTTTATGATGAATTCCAGGAGGCTCTTGGCCAGGACTACATCAGGTGTTGCAGCGCCGATAATGACGAAGAGGTTTACCAGGGGCGGATTACCGGATACCTGGAGGAGCAGGATGCCCTGATTCCGGCCTTAAAGTACTACCTTTGTGGAAGTGCCGATATGGTAGTTGAGGCCAGGGATATTCTTATCAGCAAGGGAATCCCATTTGGTAACATTATCTCTGAAATATATTTCTGATCCATGCGGGAACATCTGTTTGGCAAGACCCTGGAAGAGTTGAAAGACCTGAGTGTTAAACTTGGGCTCCCTTCTTTCACCGGTCGTCAACTCGCTGAATGGCTCTATAAAAAAGAGGTCTCCACCTTTGAGGAAATGACCAATCTTTCCCTGAAGGCCAGAGCGCTTCTCAAGGAAAATTATGATACGGGCATCATATCCCCTACGGATGTTCAGGTGTCTGTAGACGGAACCAAGAAATACCTCTTCCCTGCACTCGAAGGAAAATTTATTGAGACAGCCTATATTCCGGATGGAAATCGCCATACCGTATGTGTCTCTTCGCAGGTGGGTTGTAAAATGGGCTGTCTCTTTTGTATGACCGGTAAACAGGGTTTCCAGGGTAACCTTAGCTCGGGTGAGATTCTGAACCAGTACAGAAGCATTCCCGAATGGAGAAGCATCACTAATCTGGTCTATATGGGCATGGGTGAACCATTGGATAACCTGGAAGAGGTATTGAAGAGCCTGGAGGTGCTTACTTCGGACTGGGGATTTGCCCTGAGTCCCCGTAGAATTACCGTTTCCACCATTGGCATCACTCCGGCCATGCTTGAATTTCTTAACAGGAGCAGTGCACATCTGGCGGTAAGCCTTCATACCCCATTTGAGGAAGAGCGCCGTAAGCTCATGCCGGTCCAGCAGGTTTATCCTCTGAAAGAGGTTCTGAGGGAGATTAAATCATGGGATTTCGGCCGGCAGCGCAGAGTTTCTTTTGAGTACATATTATTCAAGGACTTCAACGATTCGGTGTCCCATGTTAACGAACTCTCAAGAATCCTGCATGGGATCCGTTGCCGGATCAACCTGATTCGTTTTCATCCCATTCCGGACACCCCACTTGAATCGCCCGACGAAGAAACCATCCAGGCGTTTAAGGAAAAATTAACCGCCAAGGGGATCACCACCACTATCCGGGCCAGCAGAGGTCAGGATATCTGGGCTGCCTGTGGGCTGCTTTCCACCAAAAAGCTAGCTGATAAGTAAGGGGAAATGCTATCAATCCTGTAAAAAGGATGCAGTGGCTCATTGACCTTCTGATGCTTTTCTTTCCCTCAAATTGCCTGGTGTGTGGAAAAAGGCTACACGCCCCCGGAGATATCTTATGCTTTATTTGTGAAATGGAAATGCCCAGAACCGGGTTTGGGGACTTCGAAAACAACCCGGTCAGTAAAATTTTCTGGGGAAGGGTAAGGGTTAGTGCCGGAACCTCTCTTTTCAGATTCGAAAAAGGATCTGCATACCAGACCCTGCTTCATGATCTGAAATACCGTGGCAACAGGAGAGCTGGCTTATACCTGGGACGTCTGTTGGGTCAGGAATTAATGAATACCTCTCTTGCAGATAGTGATCTGATGGTCCCGGTGCCTCTCCACCGCCTTAGGCTTAAACGGCGTGGTTTTAACCAGAGTGAGCTTATCGCACGGGGGGCTTCTGAAATTACCGGGATCCCTGTAGCAAACCATTTGCTAAAGCGACACAGTTATCAGCATTCACAAACAACAATGAACAGGCAGGAACGATTTGAAAATATGGCTGCGGCATTCACCCTGGGTAAAAATGCTCCCGATCTCCATGAAAAAAAGATATTAATCATCGATGACATTATTACCACAGGTGCTACCCTGGAGGCGTGCAGCCAGGTAATGCTTAGTCAATTCAAATGCCTTGTCTACATTGCTACCGTATCCTATGCCTGACTATTGGTGTTTAAACCTGTAGGCCAGGGAAACGCTAATCACATTATGAAATAATCCTCTGTACTGGGAATTATTCCACTCTTCCGGATCGCGAAAGGGTATGGCCGAATTTGTATACCGGAGCCCCGCCATCATCCTGTCGCTGAACCAATATCCAATCCCGGCAAAAACACTTAATCCAAACCTCCTGTTATCGAGGTAGGTGGACTTGTCCATGATTCCGTTTTCATCCCAGAACACAGTGGTAATCAACACTTCAGGAGACGTGCCAAGCTCAAGTATGATCTTTTCATCAAAGAGGTAGTGAACCGAAAGGGGGAGTTCCACAATATGATAGGCACTTTTGTAAAGGCTTGGATTGGTATCGCTTGGGCCTTCATAGACACCACGGGTGCCATACTTTATTTCGGCTTGCCAGTAAAAGTTTTGATCGATGAGCTGGTTCACAAAAATTCCGGCATTAAATCCAAGTTTATTAAAGCCCTGATAGGAGTCTCCGCTAATCTGGGAAATATTTATTCCGCCAAAAAAACCAGCATTAAACTGCTGTCCATTCATTGAAACTGTCATGCTAAACAGTATCACGATCGCTAAAAAAGTCTCACCACGCTTGCTCTGTCTCCTATTCATCTCTAATCTCCTCCATCAGTAGCTGAACACCCTCCCCGGCACTTTTTTGGATAACCTGAATCCGCGGATGGCCAGCTATGGCCACCTCGTTGGGATCAATCACATAGATTGGAGCCGTGCCTGGAACATAGTTGATCAGACCGGCAGCCGGGTAAACATTCATTGAGGTTCCGATGATCACAAAAATATCAGCTTCCGAAACCACCCTGGCGGCCTCTTCAATGGCCGGTACTGCTTCACCGAACCAGACCACATGAGGACGTAACTGGGACCCTTTTTCACAAAGATCCCCTTCACCAAGTTCCCAGCCTTCGATATCGTATACCAGATTTGGATCCACTGTACTGCGTGATTTGCAGAGCTCTCCATGCAAGTGTAATATGCGACTGGAGCCAGCCCGTTCATGCAGGTCATCCACATTCTGTGTTACTATCCATACCTCAAAATACTGCTCCAACTCAACCAGGTCAAGGTGTCCCCTGTTGGGCTTTGTCTCAAGCAGCTGTTTTCTTCTCTCGTTATAGAAACGTAGAACCATTGCCCTGTCGCGTTCCCACCCGCCCGGACTGGCCACATCATATACATTGTGCTCCTCCCACAAACCTCCCATTTCACGAAAGGTTCTCAGTCCGCTTTCTGCGCTCATACCAGCGCCGGTCAACACCACGAGTTTTTTCATAGTTCATTTTAATTAATCCTGCTCCGAGGGCTCCAGGCAGGTATACTCTTCCAGAGTAATTAGCCTGCCCTTATGATATTTATTCATGATACGTAAATATAAGATTTTGGCTGAACAATTAGTTTCTTTACTTTTAACCAGAATGATTGACCAGCAGACCATAAATCAGATT
>JAUVIT010000079.1 GCA_030592605.1 Bacteroidota bacterium | reverse complement strand
CCACCAACAGGAGAATTATATCAATGGGGTTCGGGATGAGTATAGAAAGCTAAGAGATTCTTATGCCGATGCTAGCCGGGATATTAAGTACCTTTCCCTGGAGGAGGCCAGAAAGAATGCTCTCAATCTGGACTGGAAATCTGATAACATTTTTTTTCCCGAAAAGACCGGACTGATAAGCCTCACTGATTTTCCCATGGAGAAGATAGCCAAATACATCAACTGGATCTTCTTTTTTACCACCTGGGAGCTAAGGGGGAAATTCCCTGATATTTTTGAGCACCCCGATTACGGAACCGAGGCCAGGAAGCTTTATGATGATGCCCGGGAGATGCTTCAAAAAATCATCCATGAAAAATGGCTTACTGCAAATGCTGTTTATTGCATCTTCCCGGCCAATTCAGAGGGAGATGATCTGGTGGTCTATGAGTCGGAAGACCGGGAAAGCACCCTGGCTCGCTTTTCCAATTTAAGGAACCAGACCTTAAAAGAAGATGGACAAAGCAATCTTTGCCTTTCAGATTTTGTAGCACCTCTTTCTTCCGGGGTAAGCGATTATGTGGGAGCCTTTGCAGTGACGGCAGGAATCGGCATTGAAGCAAAATTGAAAGAATTTGAAGCAGACCATGATGACTACTCTGCCATTATGTTGAAAGCACTGGCCGACCGCCTTGCAGAAGCCTTCACCGAACTATTACATGAAGAGATCCGGAAAAATAGTTGGGGGTACTCACCCGAAGAGGAGCTGGATATTGATGATCTATTCCGGGAGAAATACAGCGGAATAAGGCCGGCCCATGGCTACCCCGCCTGCCCGGATCACTCCGAGAAGGAGGTGTTATTTAAGCTGCTTGAAGCTGAAAAGCATGGTATTCAACTGACTGAGAACTACTCCATGGTACCTGCTGCCTCGGTAAGCGGACTGATCTTTGTCCACCCCGAGTCCAGGTATTTCTTTGTGGGGAAAATCGGAAGGGACCAGGTGAAAGACTATGCCAGGAGAAAGAATCTGAGCATTAAGGAGGTGGAGAGCCTGCTGGCCTCAAACCTCAACTACCAAACTGACTAGACCTGCTCGCCGGCATTTCGTTCACGATCGATCTCCAGCCTGGCCCTGTCATTGATAAAATCGGCCACAATTTTCCGGCCACGGATGGAGACATCCTTACGGGTGGTAATTCGCTCAATACTTATATGCGGGATATCCACAGGAATAATGGTAATACGGCCACTGGTGAGCCAGATCTCCACCACATATGTACCCTTGACCAGATGGAGTTTCTTTTTCCGACGAATGGTCATGGCGCGCACCGAATTAACTTCAGTACAATGAATCACAAGGTTGAGGGTACTGCCCGAGCGGTTAGAAATATGCAGAGTACACTTTCCTCTCTTTCCTAAATTCACCTCCGGGGTGCCTATGCCACTGTTCTGAGTTCCCATTTAACTACCAAAAGTTACATAATTTCATTCAATCAATGAAATCTCTTCAGCAGTCACCGCCTCTTTATAATTGTTCCACTCATTATCAAGAAAATTCTCGATCATGGCAATGGTCTCATTGGTCAGGGAAATGTACTGTTCCTGCTTCTGAAGCTGGTTTTCTGTAAGCGGATTGCTGGCTCCTGTGATGACATATGTACCTCTCATTCTCACATATAAGGCATCTGAGGGATAGTAAATGCCCTGGATAGTCTCATCCCGGAACACCAGCTTAGAGATCCGGTCCATTTCCTCCTTCATGCTTTCTGTGGCCTCTTTTAAATCATCACTCAGCTCCTCTCCAGTCAGTTTGCTCACCAGTTCATAACTCTCCTTACACTTCCAGATAGATTGAAGCGATTCATTCAGGGCTGTCAGTCGCTCTGTAAGTTGGTCGGTCTGCTCCTGTTTGAGTTTCATCCCAGCAAGATAGTACTCCCTTCTTGGATCCGCTCTTACTTCAATTGAAGTTAAGGCGGTATCTCCCTTATAGGCTATCTGCAGCTTATAAATTCCCGGAAGTACAGAGCCACCACCACCAGATTCCCGGGAAGGCTCGTCCTGACTCTTTTCACTGAAACTTACTCTTACACCTTTCCGGTCGAGGTGCCATATACTCCGGTTCAAGCCATTTTCCGGAACGCTTTTAAGGGTACGCACCAGATTCATTTCCTGATCCAATACGGTGATGCAAAGACTGTCTTTCTTTTCCTCCTTAGTATCTTCATCCACACGGCAATAATAGCTGATCCTCGCACCCCGGGGCCTGTTCTCTCCTTCATAATAAGCATCTCCGGAAAAATAATAGCCGGGTGCATTTTTAGTGTCAGCCAGATAGGCCACCGGTGGTTCAAAGGCATATATAAGCGATGAGATGATCTGATCATGCTCCCTGGCAAGTGCCCGTAGGGGCCTGATATCATCTATGATATATGCTGCCCTACCGAAAGTCCCGATTACCAGGTCGTGCTCTCGGGGGTGAATCACCATATCCATGGTTGGTACCGTGGGGTATCCCACGGTCCATTTGGTCCACTGCGTACCCCCATCGATGCTTACCCACAGTCCATGCTCCGTTCCCAGGAACTGTAGCTTCGGCTCCTCGGGATCCTGAGCAAAGGAGAGCACATAGCCCTCCACGTGATCCACACCCACGACCCTGGTCCACTTCTTGCCCAGATCAGTGGTATGGAAGAGGTAGGGAGCATAATCGTTCTGCCGGTAATTATTTACCACCACCCAGGCCTCTTCTGCCTTTGTCTCCGATACCACCACCTGGGGCACCCAGGCCCCGGCAGGCAGCTCCTTTATGTTCGGGGCGCAGTTGGTCCACGATTCACCCCCGTCGGTACTTAGCTGAACGTTCCCGTCATCAGTACCCACCCAGATTACTCCTTCCTTAACGGGACTGGGCGATATGGTCAGAATACATGTATGGTTCTCAGCGCCGGTCACATCGTAGGTGAGTCCGCCACTCTCATTAGATTTCTGTTTGGCTGTATCATTGGTGGTCAGATCGGGCGAAATAGTCTGCCATGAATTGCCCCTCTCACTGCTTTTATGTACAAACTGACTCCCGAAATAAATGGTATTCTTATGAAAGGGATCCTGGGCAATGGCTGCATTCCAGTGGTAGCGCAGTTCGGTTTCCCCATCCCCGGCCGGTTTTATATCAACTGAGTTTCCCGTTTCCAGATTAAGCCTGCGCACATTTCCCTGCTGCGACATGGCATAACAGGTAAGAGGATCTCCGGGGGCCGGCAGTACATCAAAACCATCTCCACCCATCAGAAATTCCCAGTAGGTGTTGATGATTCCCCCACCACTCCAATGGTATCCGGGTCCCACCCAGGAACCATTGTCCTGCATACCGCCATAGACATTGTAGGGCAGCTCCATATCGGTACGGATATGATAAAACTGCGATACAGGCAGGTTGCTCACATGCCGCCAGCTCTTTCCCCTGTCGTAGGTAATGGCCATCCCACCATCATTCCCGTCAATCATAAAGGAGGGATTCTCCGGATGGATCCACCAGGCATGGTGATCCACATGTATATTTTGTCCCAGCAGGGTGGAGAAACTTTTTCCTCCGTCCTCACTGATATTCACTGGTGAAAAAAGTGTATAAACTCTGTTCTCATTGGCCGGATCCACGTAGATTTCAGAGTAATAAAAAGGCCTGTTGCCCATGTTTTTGTCTCCGCGCTTCTCCCAGGAGTAGCCCCCATCATCTGAACGGTAGATGGCATTCTTCTTTGATTCGATCAGTGCATATACATACTTACTATTGCCTCTGGCAATGGCCAGACCCATCCTTCCAAGTTCCCCTTTGGGAAGCCCCTCCTTCTCAGTAAGTTGCTTCCAGTTTTCGCCTCCCTCCACGGTCATATGCAATCCGGATCCGTTACCACCCGATTTGAAAAACCAGGGCCAGCGCTGGTGTTCCCACATGGCCACAAATAATTTATCCTGATTGTGGGGATCCATCACCATATCGGCTACCCCGCTTAATTCATTCACATAGAGGATCTGCTTCCAGCTCCTGCCTCCATCGGTGGTCTTATAGACTCCTCGTTCGGGATGGGGGCCCCAGGGTGAGCCAATTGCACCCACATAGACCACATCCGGATTGGAAGGATGAACGATGATCCGGTGAATATGCCTGGTGTTTTCCAGTCCCATGAGGGTCCAGTTCTTTCCTCCATCCAGACTTTTATAAATTCCGTATCCCCCATTGAGGCTGTTTCTTGGATTGCCCTCACCTGTTCCGGCCCATATCACATCCTCATTGGATGGATCAATGTCCAGTGCACCGATGCTGGAGACCTCCTCCTTATCGAAGAGGGGTTTGAAATTAATCCCACCATTCTCCGTCTTCCACAATCCACCCGAAGCGGTTCCTATATAAAATACTGCATCATTTCTATGCTCCACATCAATGGCTGTTACCCTTCCACTCATGCCCCCCGGACCGATGCTCCGGGCCTTCATTCCTTTTAAAAGTTCCATGTCCAGTGGCTGGGCAGTCATAGTAACAACTATAGAAAACACAAAAAGGGAAGAGAATAAACGCTTCATAAGAATATGCTTAGATTAAGTCATTCAAGTTAATAATTATTCTTACTTGAGGCCGATGAGGAGGACATTAAACATATCAAGCATTCGGAAGAGAATTGCTACTTTTAACAGGTAAAACCAGCACCATGGATCAATCAAAATACAAGCAGGGCTTTATTCATTTTAAAGGATCGCCCGAGATCAAGGGCATTCAATACTTCGATCCCATTGTCAGGGCCATTGAGAACAGGGAGGTTTTACGTCTTTATTACCTGCCCTTTTACGAAGATAAACCCTACTTTAATGACGTGCACCCCTACCTCCTCAAGGAGCATCAATCCAGATGGTACCTGGTTGGACTCAATGCTTTCAAGGGTAAGATTCGGACTTATGCGCTGGATCGCATCCGTGACCTGCAGGTGGCTGAAGGAGCAGAATACTCCCTACCGGCTTTGGATACAGAAGCCTATTTCAAATATGCCATTGGAATAATTGCACCCGAGGGTCTTCCTCCACTGATTAAACTTGCGGTCCAGAAGACCCAGGCCCAGTACCTGATTACCAGGCCGTGGCACGACTCACAAAATATTGTGGAGGAGAATGAAGAAGAGGTGGTATTTAGCTTCAGGGTACATCCCACCTATGAATTCCGGTCTCTGGTACTCAGCCTGGGAAAGGATGGCACCATCCTGGAGCCTGCAAGCTTAAGGAAGGAAATGAAACAGGAACTGGAGCAGATGCTAAAACAGTACTAAAGGCTTTGGATCACCGATTTCTGCTGTGCTGTATAAGTGGCTAAGAACTCATCAAAACTTTGGTCCTTATAGGCTCCCTCGGCATAAAAAGCCAGGTAGACCCTGAACTGATCCGCCGTCTTATATCCGGGAGCTGCCTCCAGTACCTTGCCGTGGGCATCCACATAGGAGATGGTGGGATAACTTAGCCTTCCCCGGGTTACAACCGCTGCTATTTCATGATAGCCCCTGCGTCCGTTATCCACAAATTTAAAGGTGCGCTCGCCAATGATAATATCATCTTTCCCCTCGGCATTCAGTTTTACAGGATAAAAATGTTTGTTCATAATCTCCACCACTTCAGAATCCGAAAAGGTGGTGGCATCCATACGTTTGCACCAGCCACACCAGTCTGTATATACATCGATCACAAGTACCCTGGGCTCCTGACTGGCCAGTTGAATAGCCTGGTCAATGCTGTGCCATTTTATTGAATCCTGGGCAGTCAAATTCAGTCCCACTACGATCACTCCCAGTAATAATAAAATCCTTTTCATTTCTGTATCTGTTTTATTCCTATGCTCCTTTGGTCGCATTCCACACCTGATCCTTACTCAAACAGCGTACCACTCGCCACGAAAATAGGAATTAATTGAATATCTGGTGATTTATCTTATTCACTATGTTATATAAAACGCAACAGGCCATGTAATTTTTCCTATTTTTAGTGCTTGTTAAACTAAAAACGATTTGATGGAAGCGATTAAGAAGAGTTTGAGAGATTCAGCAGCAGCCAGGTGGACAGCATTGGGAATTGTTGCACTCACCATGTTTGCCGGCTATTACATCACGGATGTGATGGCGCCCCTGAAGGGCTTGCTGGAACAACAACTTTCCTGGAACAGTGCCGAATATGGATTCTTTACCAGCGCTTATGGCTGGTTCAATGTGTTCCTCGTGATGCTGATTATCGGTGGGGTGATCCTGGATAAAATGGGCATGAGGTTCACAGGAGTGATGGCAGCTTCCATCATGGTGGTAGGAGCCACTCTGAAATTCTGGGCGGTATCCACTGACACTCTTGACGGGGTTATGTGGCACATCCTCTGGTTCGATACCAAGGCACAGGTCTTTATGGCAGCACTGGGTTTTGCCATATTTGGCGTAGGAGTTGAGGTGGCAGGGATCACCGTATCCAAGATCATTGTAAAGTGGTTTAAAGGGAAGGAGATGGCCCTGGCCATGGGCCTGCAGGTAGCTGTGGCCCGTATGGGTACTGCCCTGGCTCTGGGAGTATCCTCCCCCATCGCACTTGGATTGGGACATGTATCCAAACCCATCCTGCTTGGACTGGTTCTGCTCTGTATCGGTCTAATCTCCTTCATCATCTATACCTTTATGGATAAGAAACTGGATGCCTCAGAGGCTGAAATCGCTTCTGCAGACACTGCGAAAGAGGAATCCTTCAAATTATCTGATATCTTCCACATCATTGGAAACAGAGGCTGGTGGTACCTCGCCATTCTGTGTGTGCTCTTTTATTCAGCTGTATTTCCCTTCCTGAAATATGCGGCTGATCTGATGACCATGAAATTTGGAGTGGGTGATAAAGCTGCCGGACTTATACCCGCCATACTTCCATTCGGGACTATCCTGCTTACACCCTTATTTGGTAGTATTTATGACAAAAAAGGTAAAGGAGCCACTATTATGATTATCGGTGCTGTACTTTTAATTATTGTCCATGCCCTGTTCTCCTTACCCTTCCTGAATCACTGGTTAATTGCCATTGTTCTCGTCATTCTGCTGGGAATCGCATTCTCGCTGGTTCCTTCAGCCATGTGGCCCTCCGTTCCCAAAATTATCCCGGAAAGATACCTTGGGACCTCTTTCTCCCTGATTTTCTGGGTTCAGAACTGGGGATTGATGGGAGTTCCTGCCCT
>JAUVIT010000063.1 GCA_030592605.1 Bacteroidota bacterium | reverse complement strand
CTTGGAACAGGTGTCTTTTTTACCCTCTACCTGGGTCTGCCACAGATCAGGTATTTCGGTCACGCCATCAGGATTGTAAAAGGAAAATTTGACCGTGCAGATGATATTGGGGATACCTCTCATTTTCAGGCCTTAACCACGGCTCTGTCTGGTACAGTAGGAACAGGAAATATTGCTGGAGTGGCCCTGGCCATTCACATGGGCGGTCCTGCCGCCCTCTTCTGGATGCTTGTTACCGCGATTCTGGGTATGACCACGAAATTTGTGGAGGTGACCATTTCGCACAAATACAGGGATATACTTCCGGATGGTTCCATCTCGGGTGGACCCATGTATTACATGAAAAAACGGATGAACATCACCACCCGGAAGGGAAAAATCATTAAAACCGGAGCGGTGCTGGGAGCCTTTTTCGCATTTGCTACCATCCTCTCCTCTTTTGGAACCGGCAGCCTGCCGCAGATCAACAGCATCTCTGAATCCATGTTTACCTCTTTCGGGATCAATCATACGCTGACAGGGGGTGTGCTGGCTGTGTTGCTGGGACTGGTAATCATCGGAGGAATAAAGCGGATTGCCAAGGTAACCTCTACATTGGTTCCTATGATGGCATTGATTTACGTGGTGGGAGCAATCCTGGTGATTGCTACAAATTATCAGAATATTCTTCCATCCCTTGGTTCCATTTTTACTGATGCCTTCACCGGGAGTGCAGCAGTAGGCGGATTCCTGGGGGCAGGATTTGCTTTCACCTTCAACAAGGGGGTTAACAGGGGACTCTTCTCCAACGAGGCCGGTCAGGGTTCAGCTCCGATTGCACACAGTGCAGCCAAGGCCCAGGAACCTGTTTCGGAAGGCATGGTGGCCATCCTGGAACCTTTTATCGACACCATTATCATCTGTACCATTACAGGCCTGGTACTTCTTTCGTCGGGAGTATGGAACGAGAAAATTGACAATCGCTTTCAACAGGCCGATCTGCAGATTGTGGAAGGAAGCTATCTGGAGGAGGATGAAAATGATCGTGTATTAATGGCAAGGGTTTTCAGTAATGATACCACACTGGCTCTGTTTACAGGTTCACTACAGGTAGAAGAGGGAACTGTGATTACCGATGGAATTACCATCATTCACGCAGAGTCCTTTGCCGAGAATGTGGTGGTAACCCGGGGAAAAGAGAAATACACCGGTCCCATTCCTGTAAGCGAAGGAGTGGTAAAGTTCAGTGAACTGGCCGAAGATAATGAGCCTGTCTATTTTTCGGGCCGCTCCCTGATTCATAGTGCGGCACTGACCACCGAAGCATTTAAACGTAGCTGGATGGGCGACTGGGGACAATATATTGTCTCCATCGGCTTACTGCTATTTGCCTTTTCCACTGCTATCTCGTGGTCCTATTACGGAGGAAGAGCAGTGACTTATCTATTTGGTACCAAGTATGTGATTGTTTACAGGATGATCTACGTGGTGGGCTTCTTCCTGGCATCATTCACCGATACAACCATTGTCTGGAACCTCTCCTATATTACCATTGCCATTATGACCATTCCCAACCTGTTTGGGCTGCTGGTTCTCCGAAAGGATATCAAGCGTACCATTGGGAAATACTGGTTAGATTTCAGGAAGGAGTGGCCACAGGAGAAACTTCCCATGGGAACTAACAGGAGTTAAATAGCTTCCAGCAGTGCTACATTTTCAACATGGTGGGTATGGGGAAACATATCCACCGGTTGGATTTTTGTAACTCTGTAGGATCTGCCCAGCAGCTCCACATCCCTGGCCTGGGTGGCTGGATTACAGGAGACATATACAATGCGTTTGGGTGCAATCTTAAGGATTTGATCCACCACTTTTGTATGCATGCCGGCCCTGGGCGGATCTGTAATCAGCACATCGGGCTTACCATAAGCCGCGATAAAGCTGTCAGTAAAGATATCCTTCATATCGCCTGCAAAGAAATGAGTGTTCCCAATTCCGTTAATTTCCGAATTAAGCTTTGCGTCCTCAATTGATTCGGGGACCGACTCAATCCCAACAACCGAGCTTGCCTTGCCCGCCATAAAATTAGCTATTGTCCCGGTGCCTGTGTATAGGTCATAAAGGATCTCATCTCCTTTCAGGTCGGCAAACTCCCTTGCTACCTGGTAGAGCCTGAGGGCCTGGTAGCTGTTGGTCTGGAAAAAGGACTTGGGCCCGATCTTGAACTTCAGGCCTTCCAGTTCTTCAAAGATGTGATCCTGGCCTGCCCAGACTTTTATGTCCTGGTCGTAGAGGGTTTCGTTTTTCTTGGGATTGATCACGTACATCAGGCTGGTCAGATCGGGATATTTTTCCTTTACCGTGTCAAGCAGTTCATATAATTCGCTTTGGTCGTACTGAACTGAGAGGATTACCATGACCTCGCCCAGGCTGCTGGTCCTGATTATAAGGTTTCTCAAGAAACCCTCATTGGTGCGGTGGTCGTAGAAGCTGAGCCCTTTTTCTATGGCCAGGTCCCGGAGCAAATTTCTGATCTCATTGGAGGGTTCAACCTGGTGGTAGCAGGTCTGGATATCAACCACCTTATCGAACCTGCCCGGCACATGCAGTCCAACAGCATTGGTGTGCTCGAAGGGAGCTTCCTGCTTAGCCTCATGGTCCAGCAGCCAGCGGTGGTTGGAAAAGGTGTATTCCATCTTGTTCCGGTAGCGGGTGATTGGGTCGGAGGCCAGGATGGGCATTGTTTCAGGGATCTCCACCCCGGCAATATGCCGGAAGGCATCCACTACCTGCTGTTCTTTGTAGTGCAGCTGACGATCGTAGGGAAGGTGTTGCCATTTGCATCCCCCGCACACACCAAAGTGCTCACAAAAGGGATCGGTCCGCTGCTCAGAATAGCTATGGTACTTGACTACCCGGGCTTCCATATACCTGCCTTTTTTCCTGAATACCTGGAGATCTACAACATCGCCGGGAACGGCATCCTTTACAAATACCACCATGCTGTCGACTCTTGCAATGGATTTGCCTTCTGCGCCGATATTTTCGATGGTCACTTCCTCAAAGAGAGGTAAATTCTTTCTTCTGCCCACAATCTTTAATTTGGCATCAAAAGTATTATTCCAGTTAACATAGGGTTCATTTAATAAGTCAGATATGCGTTTGTACAGGGTAAATATACAACTGACTCGCCGAATTATTCTATTTTTGCCCGCAGAATGATATCTATTGACAATGTAACAATACGTTTCGGCGCCTTTGTACTTTTCGACCATATAAGTTTCCAGGTGAATCCGGGAGACCGTATTGGTCTGGTGGGACGTAACGGAGCCGGAAAAACAACCATCCTGAACCTGATTGACGGTCGGCAGGATCCGGATGAGGGAAGGGTAGTGAAAACTGCTGGCAAGGAGGTAGGTTACCTGCCACAGCAGATGAAGCACAGTAAGGGGAAATCGCTCTACAGGGAGGCACTGAATGCATTTGAATCGGTGATTGACCTGAAAAAGAGAATTAATTCCATTACTGCCGAATTGGGAGAGAGAAGTGATTACGAATCGAAAGCCTACCTTGAGCTGATCCAGGAACTTGCCAATGCCAATGAGCTCTTTGAGATGGAGGGGGGGCATACCATCCATGCGGAGGTGGAACAGACGCTTATAGGACTTGGATTTAAACTTAGCGACATGGAACGCCCTGTTCATGAATTTAGTGGCGGGTGGCGTATGCGTGTTGAGCTGGCCAAGATTCTTTTGCGCAGACCTGATTATATTTTACTGGATGAACCCACCAATCACCTGGACATTGAGTCGATACAGTGGCTGGAAGAATTCCTGGGATCTTACCCGGGAGGCATCCTGATCATATCGCACGACCGTGCCTTCCTGGATAGTGTTACAAACAGAACCATTGAACTTTCCCTGGGTAAGACCTATGATTACAAAGTTTCTTACTCCTCATATGTACAGCTGAAAGAAGAGCGGATTACTGTACAGAATGCTTCCTATGAGAATCAGCAAAAGATGATTCAGGAAACCGAAGAATTCATTAACCGTTTCCGGTATAAGGCCACCAAGGCGGTACAGGTACAGTCGCGCATCAAGCAACTGGACAAGCTTGATCGCATTGTAGTGGAGAAGGAGGATAATTCAAGCATGAATCTGAAATTCCCACCTTCCTTACGTTCAGGGACCATTGTGGTTGAAACAAATGACCTGAAGAAACAGTTCGGAGATATCAAAGTCCTGAACGGTGTGGATATGATGATCGAACGGGGGGAAAAAGTGGCCTTTGTTGGAAAAAATGGAGAGGGTAAAACCACATTGTCCAGAATTCTGGTAGGAGAAGTGGATTATACCGGGGGACTAAAAATGGGGCATAATGTGGAACTGGGGTATTTTGCCCAGAACCAGGATGAAATTATGGATGGAAACCTCACGGTCCTGGAGACGGTCGATCATGCTGCTGTTGGTGATATCAGGACGAAGATCCGGGATATCCTGGGCGCTTTTCTGTTCAGTGGCGAGGATGTGGATAAAAAGGTGAAGGTGCTTTCGGGCGGAGAGCGTTCCAGGCTGGCCTTGGCCAGGATGTTGCTGCAACCTTTCAACCTCCTGATACTTGATGAGCCTACCAATCATCTGGATATGCATTCAAAAGATATTTTGAAAAAAGCACTACTGGCTTTTGATGGTACACTTATTGTGGTTTCTCACGACAGGGAGTTTCTGGATGGATTGGTGGATAAGGTGTTTGAGTTCAGAGACCAGAAAGTGAGGGCGCATCTGGGAGGGATCTATGAATTCCTGCAGCGAAGGAAACTGACATCGCTCAGGGAGATAGAACGAAAAGATAAACCGGTGCAAGCTGGAGCTGGGTCAAAAGCTTCCAAAACCACCCCCTCCAAGGCCACTCCATCCAAAGCAGCTAATTCGGAGGATATACAGGATACCTCCTTACCGTCCAATAAGGAACAATACGAGGAGAAGAAAGTACAGGAGAAAAAGATCAGGAAGATTGCCAACAGGGTAAAATCTCTGGAGCATGAAATTGAGCAGATCGAAGAGGAACTCTCAAAAATGGATGAGATGTTGATGAATCCTGATAATATAGAGGGGATGCATGTGTATGAAGCTTATGAACAGCTTAAAAAAAAGCATGACGAAGCATTGTCATCCTGGGAAAAGCAGACAGTGTTGCTTGAAAAGGTGTCGGCAAAAAGAAAATAGCTAAATTTAGGACCATGAGAAGGAAGGGTTTATGCTTGATTGTTTGTTGTGTCCTGATCGGACTGGCAGCCGGTTGTGCCTCTTCAAAAAAGGCAACAACTGAGGAAACTCAGGGACAAATGGCTTCCCTCTATAATCCCAGTAAGCTTTCACTGCACCCTGATTTCTCTATTTTTCATACGAGCCATAATTACTCCACACTCTATATCAGAGCATATCCATCCGAGCTAAGGTTTAACGAGACTAATGAGGAATCCGAATATCGGGCCCTCTTGCAGGTGAAATATGAATTGATCGGATTCGATGAGAATGGAGGGGAGGAAAGCGCTGTGATCGATTCAGCCTCGGTGGTATACAAACTAAAGGAGAGAGAAGAGAGGAGTCCGGCCTTTTTTGCTTCCCTGAGCATTCCTATCAACCAGGGAAATCGTTATCTGCTCAAGGTGGAAACAACAGAGCTGAACAGGGGGAGCATTGGACTTGAGTACCTCTATGTGGACAAAACTGATCCCAATAGTGCCCAGAATTTCAAAGTGATCTCTTCATTTTCTGGCTATCCCAAGTTTATGCGTTTTTTTCTTACTGGTGAGAAGTTCAATGTACAGTACAGGGACCGGAGAGTTGATTCCATTTACGTGAACTACTTTATGTTGACCAATGAATTGCCACGCCCACCCATAACAGCCACTTCCGACTATACCATGAATTATGTCGCCGACACTAGCTATATATTTCCCATGATCGATACGGTGGACTATGATCTCCGCCTGGAAGGAATGTACCATGTTAAGGTGGATAATGAACAGAGTGAGGGACTTACGCTCTTTAATTTTGGAGGTACTTTTCCCGAGGTAAAAACTCCCCAGGAATTGATGGAGCCACTTTTCTACCTGACAACACTAGCAGAATACAGGGATCTGAGAACGAAAGCAAACAGGAAACTTGCTGTGGATGATTACTGGTTAAGAATAGGAAACAGCATTGAAAAATCAAGGGAGCTAATCAGGATCTATTATAACAGGGTGATCTATTCAAATTTATACTTCACCTCCAATAAAGAGGGTTGGAAAACCGACCAGGGAATGATCTTCATCCTGTTTGGACCGCCAAACAGGATTCAGATGACCGGGAGCGGCGAAAGCTGGTACTATTATGCCAAGCGCAAAAGCAAAACGGTCGAATTTAAGTTTCAACGAGAGCAGGACGCTTTTTCAGATCAGAATATGATGTGGCAGAGAAGCACCGATTCGCAGATGTACCTGAATGAGGCCATTCGTTCCTGGAGAGGTGGAAAAGTTTATTCAATGGGTTCCTGATGGCAAAAAACGACAACTTTAGTTTCGGCATTCATGCAGTCCTGGAGGCTGTTAATGCTGGTAAGGATCTGGACAAGGTGCTAGTTCGAAGAGGAGCAGGATCGGATCTGCTTAAAAAACTGCTTGGAGCTCTGAGCAGGATGGATATCCCTGTTCAACAGGTTCCGGTCGAAAAGCTAAATAGGATTACAGGCAAGAATCACCAGGGTGTGATAGCCTTTCTTTCCGAAATATCCTATGTGGACATTACGACGCTGCTGCCGTCCATTTTTGAAAAAGGTGAAGACCCGCTAATTCTCCTGCTTGATGGAGTGTCGGATGTCCGAAATTTTGGAGCCATTGCCCGCAGCGCTGAATGTGCCGGAGTTCATGCTATTGTGATACCTGCCTCAGGGAATGCTGCCATAAATGCAGATGCCATTAAAACCTCTGCCGGCGCACTTCACAGGATACCGGTATGCAGGCATCGTGACCTTCTAACGGTGATGAGGTTTTTAAAGGAGAGCGGACTCCGACTATTAGCTGCTACCGAGAAGGCCAGCGATTCCATGTATGTCACTGATATGACCGGACCGGCAGGATTGATACTGGGAAGCGAAGACACAGGTATTTCGCCCCAATTGTTAAAGATTTGCGATTTCTGGGTTTCCATTCCCATGAAAGGGACCATTGCCTCACTGAATGTATCGGTTGCAACGGGAGTGATCTTGTTTGAAATGCTCCGTCAGAGAGGAGCATAATTGCGAGTGCTTCTATGACAGCGGAAGCTGACGATTAAAGCTCTCCTCCAGGGAGATAAAAGTCTCTGTTCTGGAAATCCCCTTTATGGCCTGAACCTTATCGACCAGCAGGAGCTTCAAATCTTCATTGTCCCTGGTATATATTTTTATAAATATGGAGTAGCCCCCAGTGATATAATGGCACTGTGTAATCTCAGGGATTTCTTTCAACTGCTCCACCACATCAGGATAAAGGCTGGCACTGTCCAGGAAAATTCCCACATAGGCACAGGTATTAAAACCGATTTTCTTAGGATTAATGCTGAATTCTGATCCGGTAATCACACCCATCTTGGATAGGCGCTGAATACGCTGATGAATGGCTGCCCCCGATACCTTGCACTCCCTGGCAACTTCGAGGTAGGGTATGCGAGCATTCTTGGTTATCAGGGTGAGGATCTTTCGATCGAGTTCGTCTATATGATGTGTGTCATCCATGTGGCCACAAATTTATAATTTGTTATGAATTTCCAAATATAGTTACAATTTGAAAGAAGTTCACAACACAAAGTGTGATTTTAAACAT
>JAUVIT010000056.1 GCA_030592605.1 Bacteroidota bacterium | reverse complement strand
TGTAGCCCAGAGGTGCATCAAAATCACTGTACTCAAGATCTGTTTCGTGAATATTGGCCTCTATGAAAAGCTCCCGAAGCTCTACAAAGGTGATGGCCAGGTCAATCCGGCTGTCTCCTTCAAAGCGCCTGATCTCATCTTTACTGGCTATCAGGGGGCTGATATGGACCAGGCCCACCTCTTCGCCGGCAATCTTCCTGACCACCCTGGCTGTTGCAGCTACCGGGGGGATGATGGGTGCCAGGTTGGGCACAAGCCCGGGTCTGTATTTTTCAATAAAGGAGACTGTAACCGGGTCGTTTGACATTAGGTAGTACTTTCCCTTGCTCTTTTTGAATAGTTTCCCGTACTCTCGTGCCACCAGGTCAACACCAAAAGCCACTTCGTGGATAAAGTGAAAGCCCAGTGTCCGCAGCATCTGTACAAATTTCCGGTAGTCTGTAATATCGGGAAACTCACCGGCAATGGAAGGATCAACCAGTGCGGCTACCTTCTTCCCGGTTCCAAGAATCTTTCTTAGCTCATCTTTGGAGTTTCTGATCTCAATGGCACCCGGTCCACAGACGGCCACACAACTTCCACAGCCAATACATCTTTCAGGGATGATCTCGGGTTTTACTTTTTCGGTCTGTACCCTGATTGCTTTTACAGGGCAGGCTCTTACACATGCATAACAGGCAATGCAAGTTTCACTGTTTATTTTCAGGAGGGCTTCCATTACGACATATTTACATATCTCCAAATTCGGCTTCAAGGATCTCCAGGACAGACTCACTGGTTACCTGTTCGTAAACCTTTTCTCCGATCTTCATTGTGGGACCAGCGCTGCAGTTGCTGAAGCAGTGGTTTCCTTTCAATATGACATCCCTTTCCAGCTGGTGGTCCTTCAGGTATTTCTGGACCAATTGAAGGGTCATTTTGTTTCCGCGGCTAAAGCAGGAACTACCCAGGCATATCTTTATTTCCTTTTTTAAAAGTGTCATTCCGATCGAGCAATAAAGGTAATAAAATCAGGTCAGCTGAAGTAATTTATAATCTGTTCAAATTGATTACTGTTTTTCAAATAACAAACATAATCAATATCTTTGAGCGTTCTGTGAAATTAACAGAATTTCTGCACTAAAAAGTTGATACCTATATAATTTTATGGCAGACGAAACAGCACGAATTGAAGTGATTCTAAAGAGATTTCCTCAGATTAAGAGGAATGCGCTGATCCCGCTGCTTCAAGCTGTTCAGGATGAATTTGGTTATATTTCTGAAGAGGCCATCTCAAGTATCGGAGCTCATCTATCGCTACCCACCAGTAAAATATATGGTCTGGCCACCTTCTATAATCAGTTCTCTTTTACACCCAGAGGCTTCTACCATGTGGTTCTTTGCAATGGCACCTCATGTCATATGAGTGGCTCAGGGGAGTTGTTGAGTGAATTAGCAAAACTGCTGGAAATTAAGGACGGCGAGACCACTCGGGATGGTATGTTTAGTCTGGAGGTACAGTCCTGCATTGGCGCATGCGGACAGTCGCCGGTTATGGCTGTGAATGGTGAATATCATTCCAGGATTTCAGTAAAGGAGCTCAGGGAGATCATAAAGCAATACAGGGAAGATGCAGGCAGATAAGGAAATATTAATAAAACTGGCACAGCAGAATCCCTCTGAGCTAAGTCCTGACGAACTCGGACAGACAGCTTTACTCAGAAAGATACAGATCCCCAGACCTCTTGTGATGGTGAACAGCTCTACTTCAGGAATTGTAGCTGGATCCATGAGGACCTGGGAGGCCATTGAGCAATACGCTGCGGAGCGATCCATTGATATTGACCTGGCCGAAACAGGAAGTATCGGATTAAGTTCAGAAGATCCCGTGATTTCGGTTCAGCTGCCGGGACGAACCCGAATTTTTTTTAGCAGAATTACTGCGGAGAAAGTTCCCTCTTTGCTGGATGACCTGTTTCACCGCGAGGTCCCTGATCAGCATGTTATTGGTCAGCTTTACCGGGAGGGACAGGAGCCATGGAAAGATGTCCCATCCCTGGAAGATATTCCATACTTTGCCTTGCAGAGCCGCATTGTTTTGGAGTCCTGCGGAATCATCGATCCATTTTCTATTGAAGAGTATATTGCCGGTGGTGGTTACAGGGCATTTCTGCTTACCATCCGCTCGTATACATTCAGCGAAGTTTGTGACCTGGTGAGCGACAGTGGACTGAGGGGCCGGTCGGGAGGAGGATTTTCCACAGGTGAGAAATGGAAGGCAGCGTTTCGGACACCCTCCGATCAGAAATTTCTGGTTTGTAATGCCGAGGAGAGCGATCCCGGAGCCTTTATGGACCGTACGCTGATGGAGGGAGATCCGTTTCGTTTACTGGAGGGCATCTCAATTGCTGCCTATGCCATTGGTTCCAACAGGGCCTATATTTATATTCGCAGCGAATACAAAAATGCCATAAGACGCATTAACAATGCCATCAAGATATTAAGAGAGATGGGACTGCTGGGGGACAATATCCTGGACAGTGGTTACAATCTCCAGATTTCCCTGCGAAAAGGCCCCGGAGCATTTGTCTGCGGAGAGGAAACGGCCTTGATTGCCAGCCTTGAAGGCCGAAGGGGAATACCCTCCTCCAAACCGCCTTATCCCTCCACTTCAGGTTATCTGGGGAGACCCACTGTGGTTAATAATGTGGAGACCCTTTCCAATTTGCCCGGAATCATCAGGAATGGCCCGGATTGGTTTAAGGGGATAGGCACTACAGAGTGTCCGGGCACTAAGATATTTAGCATTTCGGGTCGTGTGAAACTGACAGGATTGGTTGAAGTACCATTGGGCACCTCATTCGATACCATTGTCAATAAGATTATTGGTGGTGTGGGTAAAGGGCGGGAATTGAAAGCCCTTCATGTGGGGGGGCCATCGGGATGTATGGTACCTGTGGAGCTGATGGATATTCCTGTGACCTATGAAACCCTGAAGGAGAAAGGCCTGATTATGGGTTCGGGTGGAATTTTTGTGATGGACGATCAGAGCTGCGTGGTAAATACAGTCAGCTACTTCATGGAGTATATGAATAAGCAGAGCTGTGGCAAATGCATCCCCTGCCGGGAGGGGACCAGGCGTATGGCTGAGATCCTGCGGAGTATCACCAGGAAACCCGCAGATGAGGAGGGTCATACTACCCTGGAGCAGTTCAAGGGTGTGATGCAGCTTGAAACACTGGCTGAAGTAATGAAAGATACCTCCCTCTGCGGACTTGGTCAGAACGCACCCAACCCGGTACTCAGTACACTCAAATATTTCAGGCACGAATACGAGGAGCATATTTTTAACAGGCGCTGTCCCTCCAATTCCTGCACGGAATTACGTAGCTGGTTCATCGATGTGGACCTTTGTACCGGATGCTCCATCTGTGCCAAAAGGTGTCCGGCCGAAGCAATTATCGGTACGGCCAGGCACCCCTATTTTATTGATCAGGAAAAGTGTATAGGGTGTGGTATCTGCCATGAGGTATGCAAGTTTACAGCAGTTTATTATAAATAGCGAATAATGGGAGTTAGGCTGGAGGTAAACGGAAGGAGTATTGAAGCAGAGAAGGGAGAAACCATTCTCTCTGCTCTGAATCGTCATGGTATGCACGTGCCAACCATTTGCAGCATGAAGGACCTGTCTCCTTCAGGAGCTTGCAGGATGTGTGTGGTTGAGGTGGAAGGAAGTGAGAATCTCGTCCCATCCTGTTCCTTCCCCATTGAGGGACCCATGAAGATCATGACCCATTCTCCCAGGGTATTGCGAGCGCGTAAAACCAATGTGGAATTGTTACTTTCCAACCATCCTGACGATTGTCTTTACTGCGAGCGAAATGGTTCCTGTGAGCTGCAATCTCTCTCAGAAGATCTGAACATCAGGGAGCGGCGTATTCCTGGAAAGAGGAGTCCGCATAAAATTGATAAGTCGAGTCCTGCCATTATCAGAGACCCATCCAAATGCATACTCTGCGGGCGCTGTGTAAGAATATGTGAGGAGATAATGGCTACCTCATCCCTGGATTTTGCGCACAGGGGAAATGAATTGAAGATATCCACTACTCTGGCCTTACCTCTCAATGATTCAAACTGCACTTCCTGCGGTCAATGTCTGGTAGCCTGCCCCACCGGGGCCCTTATTGAGCATGTTCAATTTCCCGAACTGGAAGAACATATTCATGCTCCCGGCAAACTGGTGGTGGTCCAGTACAGTCCGGCTGTGGCCGTCTCTGTGGCTGAGCTGCTGGGCTATAAACCAGGTACCGATTTAAGCGGGATCATCAATGCTGTATTGCGCAGGTATGGCTTCGATAAGGTTTTTGAAACATCATTTGGAGCCGATCTGATGATTATGGAGCAGGCCAGGATTTACCAGGATCGAAAGAGGGATGGCCAGGTTCTTCCACTGATCACCTCTTCCTGTCCGGCATGGATTCATTATGCGGAGCAATATTATCCTGAACTCCTTTACTTGCTTTCCCCATTGAAATCCCCCCAACAAATTGCCGGAGCACTGATCAGGGAGTGGTTTCCCAAAGCTGAGAAAGAGGAAGGAAAAGAGATCGTTTCTGTTGTGATCTCCTCCTGTACAGCAGCCAAGACCGAAGCAAGACGGGTGGAGATGACCCGTAGGGGGATTCCAACAATCGATCTTGTGCTAACCACCCGTGAACTGGCCAGGATGATTAAACTCAGCGGACTCGACCTTGAGCTTCTGGAGCCGGAGTTGCCCGATGCACCATTCTATTCCACAGGTTCTGCAGGTAAACTCTGTGGTGTGGCAGGTGGAGAGGCAGAAGCCACCGTTCGCACCATTTATGCACAAATCACAGGGACCGAGATACCTGCATCTAAATTGCACAGGTTCCGGATAAATAAGTCCTATCGGGAGATGATCGTTAAGGCAGGTAAAACAGAAATACGGATGGGTACGGTTAGTGGACTTGCCAATGCAGTGGCCTTGATTGAAGAGCTCAAAGCAGGAAAGAGAAAACTGGATATTCTGGAGGTAATGGCCTGTCCGGATGGATGCGTCAATGGTGGAGGGCAACCCATTCCTGCCGAGGAGAAACTGATACGTACCAGGTCAAAGGCGGTCTATGATATGGATAACGGGACCAAAAACCATACAGCTCACGGCGACCCGCTTGTTCAGGAAATCTACAGGGATTTGCTGAAGGAAGCTGGAGGTAAACTGAGCCAGGACTTGTTCTATACCACCTATTTAAAAAGGGAGGTTTTGTTGTAGATCAATAGAATTCTTAAGTCGAAGCTGTGATTTAATTAACAATATTTCGTAGTATTGCATCAGAGCAATGATTATTTTATGACCCTACCGGAACGTACCGTTGAACGTTTGAGTGAATACCGCAGATCCCTGCTTCAATGCCTGGAGGAGGGAAAAACACATATTTTTTCTCACGAGTTAGCAAATCTTCATCACAATACCGCAGTACAGGTTCGCCGTGATATTATGTTTATCGGTTATACCAGCATGCAGCGTAAGGGTTATGATGTAAGAGAACTGGTCGATGTAATTGGAGAGATACTTGATTCAGAGATGGGCCTCAATGTGGCCGTGATCGGGATCGGAAATCTTGGTAGAGCGTTCACCACCTATTTTGTAGGGAAACGTTCCAAGCTGAATATCATAGCTACTTTCGATGTGGATACCACTAAAATAGACAGGGTGATCTCTGGTGTAAAGTGCTACCCGCTCAGCAGACTGAAGGAGGTGGTTGAAACCCACCAGATCTCCATCGCCATTTTGACAGTCCCGGCTGATTCAGCCTCTGAAGTTGCAGCTCAACTGGTGGAAGCAGGAATCAAGGGTCTTATGAATTTCACAACGATACCCCTGAATGTACCCAATGAAGTCTTCCTGGATGAGTATGATATGATTACTTCGCTCGAAAAAGTGGCCTATTTCGTGAAGAGTCCCCGGGAATAATATGCATTTATTAGTATATTCGTTGTATGGAACAACGTATCGGGGCAGTAATAATCCTGGTTGGAGAGGAGGGTGATATCCACCGGATCAACACCATCATTTCTGAACATGCCGATATGATCCTTGGACGCCAGGGCATCCCCTTAAGGGAACGTTCAACAAGTGTAATCTCCCTTGTTCTTGAAGGGAATACAGATCTGATCGGATCTCTCACAGGAAAGCTGGGAAGGCTGCCGGGAGTAAAAGTAAAATCGGTACTGGCCGGTTAAATGTTAAAAAACATCCTCCATTTGTTAAAATCCTACTGATAGGAAACAAATCTCCCTATTATTGGTTTATATAGCTGAAAAGTAATTGTTGGGGTGCAAGGCAAGTTGCGAATCTTTTGAGGGTTTTAGGAAGAACAGCAACTTGCCTTATTTTTTTTATTCCTGTTGTTGGGCAGTGTTCTAAGACACTTCCGATCTGGCGATCACACAAATCTGCTTTGTTATCTTTGAATCTGTTAAACTGATTCGAATGATTAATCGCCAACTTATTAATCCTGAGAGTATTGTCGTTGTAGGAGCCTCCAATAATATTTCCAAGCCCGGAGGAAAACTCTTTCATAATATTCGTACCGGAACATTCAAAGGGAGCCTTTGTGCGCTGAATCCCAAGGAGGATGAGATTCAGGGGCTACCTTCTTACAGGGAGATCAGTGAGCTGCCCAATACCGAACTTGCTTTTCTGGCAATTCCTGCAACGCTGTGTACCTCTGTAGTGAAAGAGCTGTCAGAGACCAAAGGAACACGGGCTTTTGTAATTGTATCGGCCGGGTTTAGCGAGGAGAACAGTGAAGGAGCTCAGATTGAGAAGGATATTGTGGAAATCTGCAGGAAGCAAAATGCCGCCCTGATTGGTCCCAATTGCATAGGCGTAATGACCCCGGCCTACCAGGGTGTTTTTACACTTCCCATACCACAGCTGGATCCCAGAGGCTGCGATTTTATTTCCGGTAGCGGTGCAACTGCGGTATTTATCATGGAGTCGGGACTACAAAAAGGACTCAGGTTTAATCATGTTTTTTCGGTGGGAAACTCTGCCCAGCTGGGCGTGGAAGATGTACTGCAATACCTGGATCTGACATTCGATGAGGAACATTCGTCCCGTGTGAAGATGCTCTATTTTGAAACCATTAAGGATCCGGGCCGTCTGCTCAGACATGCTACTTCCCTCATTGGGAAAGGATGTCAGATTGCTGCCATTAAAGCGGGGACCACCGATGCGGGAAGCAGGGCAGCTTCATCACATACCGGAGCAATGGCCAGTCCAGATATGGCTGTCGATGCACTATTCCGCAAGGCAGGCATTGTACGATGCTACGGCAGAGAAGAGCTGACCACCGTGGCTTCGGTCATGCTACATCCACCCCTGAATGGCAGGAATCTGGCTATTATTACGCATGCAGGAGGGCCCGCTGTCATGCTTACCGATCAGCTGGCCAAGGGGGACATGGATGTTCCCAAACTGGAGGGACCCAAAGTGGATGAGTTGCTGGGCTACCTCTACCCGGGATCGTCTGCATCAAATCCCATTGATATGCTGGCTACCGGCAATGCAGAACAGCTTGGGATATGCATTGATTATTGTGAGCATTCCTTTAAAGAGATTGATGGCATTGTGGTCATATTTGGCACGCCCGGTCTAGCTCCTGTTTTTGATGTTTATGAACTGCTTTTTCAGAAGATGCAGCAATGCAGCAAGCCGATATACCCGGTTCTGCCTTCCCTGACCACTGCGGCCAAAGAAGTTGAAGCCTTTCTGGCTTATGGGACCATCAACTTTCCCGATGAAGTGCAGCTGGGCGCAGCACTTACCCTTGTGCATGGAACAGATTTGCCTGCCGAAGATACTTCCAGGCCTGAGGGCATTGATCTGGAGACCATCGGGAAGCTTATCGACCAGAGTGAAGAGGGCTACCTAAGTCCCGATGTAAACCAGAAAATTCTTGATGCTGCGGGTATTTCACGGGTAAGCGAGAGGATTGCAAACGATGAAGCATCACTGGATCGCATGGCACATCAAACAGGTTTCCCCCTTGTTATGAAGGTGGTTGGACCGGTTCATAAATCCGATGTGGGTGGGGTGGCCCTGGGGATCGACAATGACATTGACCTGATGGAGCACTTTCAGCGCATGTTAAAAATTGAAGGTGCCACTGGTGTATTGTTTCAGCCCAT
>JAUVIT010000196.1 GCA_030592605.1 Bacteroidota bacterium | reverse complement strand
TCAAATTCGGGATAGTCCGTGTAGAGAGGGTGATCCAGATCGTTCATTCCTTTTAAAGTCATGTACTTTGGATTTAGTGAACCACAAATATATATTTCGTTTCAATACCTGTCAACATTTTCAAAAAATTTGTTTTTTGGTAGCAGTGCTAAAAAAAGCGTTAAATTCGTGCCAGCCAAAACAATATGGGAATTTAAGCAGCATATGCAGTATAAAAAAATAAACCTTCTCCTGGGCTGGGTCAGTTTCGCCATCGCCCTGTTTGTCTATCTGCTAACCCTCGAACCTACTGTTAGTCTGTGGGACTGCGGTGAGTTTATTGCCAGTTCTTATAAACTTCAGGTAGGCCACCCCCCCGGAGCACCACTATTCATGATCCTTGGCAGGGTCTTCTCGCTCTTTACCTCCAACACTGAAAAGGTGGCTATGATGATCAATGCTGTTTCGGCCTTTGCCAGTGCCTTTACCATTCTCTTTCTCTTTTGGACCATTTCTCACCTGCTGAAAAAAATAGTCCTGGATGCATCGGGCACGGCCTCCCGGGCTAATATGATTGTTGTTCTTGGAGCATCCTTTGTCGGGGCCATGGCCTACACATTTTCAGATACCTTCTGGTTTTCGGCAGTTGAAGGTGAGGTATATGCCACATCCTCCCTGTTTACAGCGCTGGTTTTCTGGGCCATTCTCAAATGGGAGAATGTGGCTGAGGAGCCTGGGGCCAACCGATGGCTGATACTGATCGCCTACCTGATTGGGCTCTCCATTGGTGTACACCTTCTGAACCTTCTGGCCATCCCTGCCATTGTGCTCGTCTATTATTTCAAGAAGACTCCGAAAGTAAGCCGGAATGGAATATTAAAAGCACTGGGAGTTTCTGTGGTGATTCTTCTCCTGATTATGTATGGGATTATTCCGGGAATAGTCAAGGTGGCTACTGTGGTTGAGAAGTTTTTTACCAACACTGTTGGATTGCATTACAATGTAGGAGTTGTCATTTATGTATTCCTTCTGCTGGGCGCACTGATCTATGGCATCTACAGGACCCAGTTCCTGAAAAAAAATATCCTCTGGAATACCGTGCTGCTGGCCATCACTGTAATCGTAATCGGATATTCATCCTATGCCTTGATCGTCATCCGCTCCCTGGCAGGTCCTCCAATGAATGAAAACCGTCCGGAAAATGTCTTTGCCCTTCTTTCCTATCTGAACCGGGAACAATACGGGGACCGTCCGCTTATTCTGGGTCACCAGTACAATGCAGAAGTTGAGGACCTGGTCTATAAAAAACCCGTCTACATCCTGAACAAGGAAGAGAATAAATATGAAATTGCCTACCGAAAGCCCGAGGTGGTGATGGGCGGCAGCAAGGTACTGCTTCCTCGTATGTATAGCCGTAATGGCACACACAGGCAGGCTTACCAGGAGTTTGGAACCATAAACGACCCGGCAAACCCCTCTTTCATGGACAACCTGGAGTTCCTGTTCCGCTACCAGATCAGCCATCTGTATCTGCGCTATTTTATGTGGAACTTTGCAGGGCGGCAGAACGATATCCAGGGACATGGAAACGTACTTAACGGGAACTGGATCAGCGGTATCTCCTTCCTCGATTCGGCCAGGATAGGACCACAGAATATGCTGCCTGATCAGATGAGAAAGCATCCGGCCAGAAACACCTATTTCTTTTTGCCATTGTTGTTGGGACTGGTAGGTTTGTTTTTTCAGCTGGATAAGCGTCCGCGCGATTTTCTGGTGGTCCTGAGCCTGTTCTTGCTGACCGGAGTGGCCATCGTCATCTACCTTAACCAAACTCCCTACCAGCCCCGGGAACGGGACTATGCCTTCGCAGGTTCCTTCTATGCATTTGCCATCTGGATTGGAATGGGTGTGGCAGGGCTAAACCAGGTTCTGCGTTCAAAACTTAATGCAAATCTTTCTGCCATCCTTGCAACACTGATCAGCCTGGTGGCGGTACCCGCACTGATGGCCACACAGAACTGGGATGACCACGATCGCTCCGGCCGGTATACTGCAAGGGATATTGCTAAAAACTACCTGAATTCGTGCAGTAAAGATGCTGTGCTCTTTACTGTTGGAGATAATGATACCTTCCCCCTCTGGTATGTCCAGGATGTAGAAGGCGTCAGGGAAGATGTCCGCATCGTCAATATGATGTTGTTCAATATGGACTGGAATATCGATCAGGCCAGATGGAAGAATTATGATTCGGAGCCCCTGCCCTTTACCATTCCCCAGGCAAAATACGAGGCCATTCCGGGAAACAGCATCTTCGTAAGGGAGCATAAACAGTGGGCAACCACAGACTATATGCTCAACTTTATGAAGAGCGATAATCCAGATACCAAGGTAAAGCTGCGAAGTGGACAAGAGGTGAACTTCATTCCTACCAATCAACTGATTCTTCAGGTGGATTCTGCTACGGTGGTCTCCAATGGTACCGTCGCCCCGGAAGATGCTAACAGAGTTGAAAAACAGATTCCCATTGTACTGGAACCCAATGGCCAGATCCTGAAAAATAACCTTGCACAGCTGGATATAATAAGTTCCAACAAGTGGAAGCGTCCTATTTACTATACATCGGGTGGTTTTGACGGATCGCTTGGTTTGGAAGAATTTTACCGGAACGAAGGGCTGGCTTACCGGCTGGTACCTGTTAAAACTCCATTTGAAAGCATCCTGGTAATGGGCGATATTGATACTGACACCCTGTATAAAAGGCTAATGAATCAGTTTGAATGGGGCAGGATGAATGCGGAGGATGTGCAGCTAGACTATTATACCATACGTACCATGTCGGTGATTCGTTTTAGAGGTATCCATACCCGCCTGGCCATGCTCTTGTTGCAGGATGGAGACAGGGAACGCGCCGTAGAGGTTCTTGACCGCTGCATGGAACTGGCCCCCTCCCGGGTACTCCCCTACGATCAGTATGTTACCGGGATCACGATGCCAAATAGCGATGGAGGAGTGATCCACCATGAGGGGATTATTGAAGCCTATTACCTCTGTGGTGAGACGGAGAAGGCCAATCATATTCTCTCGGAACACTATCAGAACCTGAGCAAAGAACTTAGCTATTACAATGCCATGAAAGCCAGGCACAGATCGTCCATTCGGAGGGAAATCAATGAGGCCATGTTCCAGATGGAGGAGTTAAGAATCCTTCTTCAGAACTTCCAGCAGGAGGAGCTCATGCTGGAACTTGGAATTAGCGGTTTCGATTCATAAGAAAGGAGGCGAAGTTATATAGTTCAGTCTTTCGCTCTTCCAGCCTGTTCAGGTTCTCCAGGCTGGCAAGTGTCTGATGGTAGTATAAGCGGATTCTCTGCTCAGTCAACTGTTTGACATTCAAGGAATCAAAGATAGCGGTGACCGCTTCGATCTTCTCCTTCGGATCCTTATCTTTCTCTTTAAGCCATCCCATAAGCGCCTCTTTTTGGGTGGCAGAAGCCGCTTCCAGTGCCTGTATTACCAGGAAAGTTTTCTTATTGTCGACGATATCTGTTCCACGGTTCTTACCCATCACCCCGGGATCACCATAGGTGTCGAGCAGATCGTCCTGTAGTTGAAAAGCAATACCCAGGTTTTTTCCAAATTTATAGAGGTCTTCAGCATCTCTCTGGGAAGCCCCCCCCAGAATGGCCCCGATCTTAAGACTTGCGGCTATCAGCACCGCCGTTTTTAACTCTATCATGGTCAGGTACTCCTCTTCCGAAACCGAAGAGAGTTCTTCGAAATTCATGTCCATCTGTTGCCCTTCACATACTTGCATGGCCGTAAGGGTAAATACCTCATGAACCACATTCAGCACCACTGCGGGGGCCTGATTCATCAGCCGGCTGGCCAGAATTGACATGACATCGCCCGAAAGAATGGCCACATTCTCGTTGTATTTAACATGCACCGTCGGACTGCCTCTTCGCCGCTCGGAACGGTCCATGATATCATCATGCAAGAGGGTAAAATTGTGAAAGATCTCAATGGCCACTGCCGGAATAAGTGCTGAAGCCACCTCTCCGTCAAACAGGTCGCAGGCCAGGATCACAAGAGCGGGTCTGATCCGCTTCCCTCCCAGGGAAAGGATATACCTGACAGGTTCGTACAATTCGGGTGGAGTATCGGGAATGCTTAGGTTTTGAATATGTTTCTCAACCAGGTTCTGTGCTTCAAGAAGTGTATACATATTGCAGACAAGTTAATGAATTTAGCCTAAGCGTGGCATGGTGATTGTGCAATATGTTTTAAAATAGAATCATTAACTTTGACCGATTTTTAAAAGATATACTTGATGACATTTCGCTTAGGTTTTTTATCCCTGCTTTCAGTAATGCTAAGCTTCTCCTCCTTCGTGTCGGCACAGGGTTACCGGATTGAAGTTGAATTCAAGGGACTCTCGAACGACACCGTCATACTGGGTGAGTATTTTACATCACGGATGATCCCCAAAGATACCATCGTATTAGATCAGAAAGGCAAGGGGGTTTTTGAAGGCGAGAAAGTCTTTACCGGTGGACTCTACCTGGTCTATCTCGATCCTGCACACTATTTTGACCTTCTTCTGGGAGACGATCAGGACTTATCCATCAGTGCCGATACCTCGGACCTGGTAAAAGGCATTAGTTTTAGTGACTCAGAAGACAACCGGATATTCCAGGAGTATAAGTTTTTCCTTCAGGCTAAAAGAGGTGAACTGGAAAGGCTCACATCCCGGTACAGCACTGCCGGCAGCTCAGCAGATAGTTCGGAGATCCTTCAACAGCAAACCCTGGTCAACAAGGAGATGGAGACCTTCATGGACCAACT
>JAUVIT010000159.1 GCA_030592605.1 Bacteroidota bacterium | reverse complement strand
CGTTGCTATCGTTGAGATAACCAGTTATAATAAGCAGCTTGAGGGAAAACCTTATGCCGGAGGAAACATCCGCAGGATCCCCTGTGAAGACCCTGTAATTAGCACAGAACTCATGGAACTCATCACCAGCTATAAGGATGAATTTGATCAGGAATTTCTCCTTACTTCCAGCTCGACTCCTGTTTCCCGAAAAGATCTCATCATTGCACTAAATCTCTCCTCCGACGAAAAATTTAAATTTATTTGCATGCCCGATGCTGAACAAAGAGAAGGTTTCCTGGCTGGGCAGCTACGGTATCTGAGCATGATCAGGAAACAGGAGGCTCTTCTGGGTGATGATTTTGGTTTAAACTGATCCGTTTCAGGCGCTCCATATCCTGTTTCAGACCTGCCACAGTACGAACCAACTGGTTTTCTGGGATAACCGGTTCCGGGATTTCGTGACTTATAAAGTGAATAAACTTCCAGATCTCTCTGATACTGTTCACATGAATCTCATAGGGTTCATAAAGCGGATTCAGTGAGTAAAGTATCACCTTTCCCTCCTCCTCTATCCTGTTTTCGATAATTTTAAAAACAATTCCGTCATCCATGGTCAGAACCACACATGCCTCGCCGGTCTTGAGTTCTTTCCAGTCCAACACATACTCGCCGGTCACCCATGCCTTCTCCGGAATAGGGAGCATGGAATCGCCCTGTAGCTGAAAACTTCTGTACTTTTTTTCCCCTGAAAGAAAAGGAAGCTGGAAGACTTGCAGTTCGCTGATGTATTCAGGATCGGCAAAACCATTGGTATATCCTGCCTGGGCCTTAAGGGGTACCAGTTCAATATTTTCCTGGTTATGGGTGTTTACCGTGGAGGCAAGCACCCGTAGGTTTCCACCCCTTAAGAATACATCTTCTCCGTGTTCCAGCTGTCGCAACTGAGTTTCACTGAGCTTGGACAGGTCCACTTTTAGCAGAGTGTCGATGGCGATCTTATAGTAATCTGAAAAGAGAAGGAGTATATCCAGTCCCGGTTGTGCCACCCTGTTCTCATAACCACTTAAGGTAGAACGCTTCATCTGGAGTAGTGTGGCTACCTCATCCTGTGTGAGCTTTTTACGTTTTCTCAACAGTTTAATATTCGAATCAAAATACATGTTAAAACAATATTTATGCTTGCATATAAGAGCTTCTATGATTATATTGTAATCATAAAAATGATTATAAACTAATCAAAGATAATAAAATAATTGATACGAAGTGTAGTACATATGGACCTGGATACATTTTTTGTATCTGTAGAGCGCTTAATGAACAGCGGACTCGAGGGAAAGCCTGTGATCATTGGGGGAATGTCGGACCGGGGTGTGGTATCCAGCTGCAGTTATGAAGCCAGGCAGTTCGGGGTGCATTCAGCCATGCCCATGAAGATGGCGCGCTCACTTTGCAATGAAGCCATTGTGATCAGGGGGGATATGGATGCTTACAGCAGGCACTCCAGGATGGTTACCGAGATTATTGCAGAAGAGGCACCCATGTATGAGAAAGCATCCATTGATGAACACTATCTGGATATTACCGGGATGGATCGCTTTTTTGGATGTATGCAGTGGACTCATGAATTAAGGCAGCGTATTATCAAGGAGACAGGTCTGCCCATCTCCTGCGGCTTATCGGTGAACAAGACGGTTTCAAAGATTGCCACCGGCGAGGCCAAACCCAATGGGGAGATTGAGATTCCCGGCGGTCAGGAGCAGGGCTTCCTCTCCCCTCTTTCCATTCGGAAAATCCCCATGATCGGAAACCGCACCTTCCATCTGCTGCGCTCCATGGGCATTGCCACCATCGGTACCCTGGGGCAGATTCCCATGGAGATGATGGAGAGCCTGCTGGGGAAGAACGGCCTGATGATCTGGAAGAAGGCCAATGGCATTGACCCCACTCCCGTGATCCAGTATTCCGAACGAAAATCCATCGGGAGTGAAAGGACCTTCCAGCGGGATACCATGGATATGGCGGGCTTGCATGACCTGCTCACTTCCATGGTGGAGAAGCTGGCCTTCCAGCTGCGTAAAGAGGAAAAACTCGCCTCCATTGTGACCCTTAAGATTCGTTATTCAAATTTTGACACCCATACCCTGCAGAAACGAATCTCCTATACCTCTTTTGATCATGCATTGATGCCCATTGCCAGGGAGTTGTTTGACCGTCTTTACCAACGTCGCATGCTTATTCGCCTGGTGGGGGTCCGACTCTCCGGACTGATCAGGGGTGTTCAGCAGCTGAACCTGTTTGAAGATACTACGGAGATGGTGCATCTCTACCTGGCACTGGACAAACTGCGCAGGCGCTATGGTTCCGATTCGGTCAGAAGGGCCAGTGGCATACAGCTTCACGACCTGGAAGAGCGGATTGCCCAGTCACAGCAACAGAAGAATATCTCCTCTCCTGAAGATCGTCAGCAGATTGATAACCTGAAGAACCGTCGTTATCGCTACTGGCACAGATAAATGTATTTAAACTGTCATTCATATTATAGCCTGCGTTACGGGACCATGGCGGTGGAGACACTGGTGGAGCGTGCAGCCGGAATGGGGATAGATGCACTGGCCCTGACCGATATTAATAACTCCACCGGCATGGTCGACTTTGTAAGGGCGTGCCATCAGTACGGAGTTCATTCCATGGGAGGGATCGAATATCGCAATGGCGACAACTATCTCTATACGGGCATTGCGCGAAACGCGCGTGGATTCAGGGAGATGAACAGTTTTCTTTCCTATCACAACCAATCGAAGCTCCCCCTGCCCGAACGTGCTCCGCCCCTGGAGGATGTATGGTTCATTTATGATTTTAGTAAAAACCCCTGGCAGGAAAAGAGAAGAGCCAGAGCTAAACTGCGTGATCAGGAGCTGATTGGTGTGCGGCCGGGTGAGGTGAACAAGCTGCTTACCTCCCGATGGAACCTGGAACGCTCAAGGCTGGTGATACGGCACCCGGTGACTTTTCTTCATAAACATGACCATGCACTCCACCGGCACCTGAGGGCCATTGATCACAACATCCTGTTAAGCCAGTTGAAGCCGGAGCAAATGGCTTGTGAAAGTGAAGTGCTGCTCTCGCCCGATCTGCTGCGCTGTGCCTACGATGAAGTTCCCCAGATCAGAAGGAATACAGAAGAGATTGTAAAGGATTGCCGCATCGATTTCGATTTCACGACCGTCAAGAATAAAAAGACCTTTACCGGTACGGCCCAGGACGACAGAGTCCTGTTGGAAAAACTGGCCATGGATGGAATGGAGTATCGCTATGGAAGCAGGAACCGGGAGGCTCTGAAACGGATCAGGCATGAACTGGAGATCATCGACCGGCTCGGGTTCTCCTCCTATTTCCTGATCACCTGGGATGTGATCCGTTACTCCATGTCGAGGGGCTTCTATCATGTAGGACGGGGCAGTGGCGCCAACTCCATTGTGGCATACTGCCTGCGGATCACCGATGTGGACCCCATCGACCTGGATCTCTATTTCGAACGTTTTATCAACCCCAAAAGAACCAGTCCACCCGATTTTGATATTGATTTTTCATGGAAGGAGCGGGATGAGGTACTCGACTATATTTTCAAGAGGTATGGGCGCAAGCATACTGCATTGATCGGAACCATCTCCACCTTCCGGGACCGTTCCATATTCAGGGAACTGGGCAAGGTGTATGGTCTGCCTAAAGAGGATATTGACCGGCTTGTGAAGGATCCCGGAAGCGATTTGAATAAAAATCATATTACCCAAAACATTTATGAGGCGGGAAGCCGTCTGATGGATTTTCCCAACCTGAGAAGCATTCATGCCGGCGGTGTGCTGATCTCGGAAGAGCCACTGACCTGCTATACGGCACTGGATATGCCCCCCAAAGGACTTCCCACCACCCAGTGGGATATGTATGTAGCAGAGACTCTGGGCTTCGAGAAACTGGATATCCTGAGTCAACGTGGCATCGGGCACATCAAGGAGTGTGCTGAGCTGGTCCGCCGGAACCGGGGACTGGAAGTGGATGTACACCGGGTGGATGATTTCAAAAAGGATGAGAAAGTGCTGAAACAGCTCAAATCCGGTGAGACCAACGGTTGTTTCTATATTGAGAGTCCGGCCATGCGCGGATTGCTCACCAAGCTTCGCTGCGACAGCTACCGCACGCTGGTGGCAGCCAGTTCTATTATCAGGCCGGGGGTAGCGCAGTCGGGGATGATGCGTGAATATATACACAGGTTTCACCACCCCGACTCATTTGAGTACCTCCATCCCATTATGGAGGAGCAGTTGCAGGAAACCTTCGGAGTGATGGTCTACCAGGAGGATGTGATCAAGGTCTGCCACCACTTTGCCGGTCTGGACCTGGCAGATGCAGATGTGCTCCGCAGGGCCATGAGTGGTAAGTATCGCTCCAGGAAAGAGTTTGACCGGATTGCAGACCGTTTTTTTGACAATTGCCATCTGCGGGGATATCCCGACCGGCTCACCCATGAAGTATGGCGACAGATCAGCTCTTTTGCCGGTTACTCGTTTTCCAAGGCCCACTCGGCCTCTTTCGCGGTGGAGAGCTTCCAGTCGCTCTACCTGAAGACCCATTATCCCCTGGAGTTTATGACTGCTGTTATCAATAATTTCGGGGGATATTACCGCACCTGGGTCTATTTCAATGAAGCGCAGCGCTGGGGGGGGATCATCCATCTCCCCTGTGTGAATCGGAGCGACCACAAAACTTCCATAACCGGTAAAGATATTTTTATGGGGTTTATCCATATTCAGAGCCTGGAACATCAGGTAGCGGAGATGATTACCGGGGAGAGAGAGCAACATGGGGTCTTTCGAAGCCTGGAGGATCTTCTTGAGCGTGTGCCCCTGGGGCTTGAACAGGTGATCATACTGATCCGGATCAATGCCCTCCGCTTCACCGGGAAAAGCAAGAAGGAGCTTTTATGGGATGCCCACCTGGTGCTGGGGAAGCGCAAAAAGAGGGATCCTGTAAGGGAGTTATTTCCTGTGCAGAAGCGGGAATTCACCTTGCCCGAGCTGGAACAGACCTCCCTTGAGAACAGCTATGATGAGCTGGAGATTCTCGGTTTTGCGGTTACTACTCCCCCTTTTGAGCTGCTTCAGACCGCTTTCCGTGGGGATATCCTCTCTCGTCAGATGATAGAGCACCTGGGCAGAAAGGTGCGTATGCTGGGTAATCTGGTGACTATCAAGCATGTACGTACCAAGCAGAAGCAGTGGATGAATTTTGGAACCTTCCTGGATGTGGAGGGTGAATTCTTTGATGTGGTCAATTTTCCTGATTCGCTGAAACGTTACCCGTACAGGGGGAATGG
>JAUVIT010000293.1 GCA_030592605.1 Bacteroidota bacterium | reverse complement strand
GATATCCTCCAAATACATCATGTCGCGCTGAAGTTAATCCATTGCTTCCCATTCCGCCATTATAGCTTTCTTCATAGCTGGCCTGACCGGAAGATGAAAGACCTACGATCACATTTCCCGGGACAATTCGATTCTCAATGATATCGGCCCGTTTTGATCTGGCTACAACCGTTGAATCTACAATGATGGTCCTGACAAGATCGCCAACATCGGCTGTCTCTCCCCCGGTACTATACACGGGAACTCCCAGGGTCCTCAGTTCTTCCAGAATCTCCTCTGTTCCATTGATTATAGCAGAAATAACTTCTCCCGGAATCTTACTTTTGTTCCTGCCTATGGTTGAAGAGAGCAGAATATCGCCAGTTACCCCAACACAAAGCAGATCATCCAGATTCATCACAATGGCATCCTGGGCAATTCCCTTCCAGACCGAGAGGTCGCCCGTCTCCTTCCAGTAAATGTAGGCCAGTGAGGATTTGGTTCCCGCACCATCGGCATGCATTACCAGACAGTGATCCGGATCCCCGGTAAGCATATCGGGAATAACCTTGCAAAAAGCTCCAGGGAAGAGACCTCTATCCACATTCCTGATGGCCTGGTGTACATCTTCCTTGCCGGAAGAGACTCCACGCTGAAGGTATCGGGAAGAATGACTCATCTCGATTAGTTTTGGGGTATATAGTCTGTTGAGAGTACCCGAAATTCGGTGCGCCTGTTCACCTGGTGCGCCTTTTCCTCAAGCTCCGCACTTCCCAATTGGTTAATGAAAGCTTCGGTCAGTACATCCCCAAGTTCCAGGAAGTCATACTGGGAAAGCACCTTTTCATCCACCACTTTGGGTTGAGACTCACCATATCCCCTTGCACTTAAGCGGTCGGGTTGAATTCCCTTTGAAATTAGGTAATCAACAACCGATTGAGCTCTTTTTTGACTTAGCTCAAGGTTATCTGCAGGTGTTCCCCTGGAGTCGGTATGCGACATCAGCTCAATGGTCACATTGGGATTATCATCCAGTGTCTCTACCAGGTTATCCAGAGAAACCATTGATTCGGGTCTCAAATCCCATTTTGCAAAATCATAAAAGATATTGGGCAGTTCGATCACATGTGTTATAGAAGCCAGATAGATGGTCACTTCGAATTCCTTGCTCTGATCCATCCCCCGGGTAGATTCTCTCTCTTTTCCATTCAGATAACCTGGCTGACTGGCAATAAAGACATAGTCCGTACCCGGTTTAAGCATGAACTTGAAGGTTCCTTCCTCTCCGGTATTTGCTTCCACGTTGATCCCGTCGCTACCTACAGATTTAACTGTTGAGCCCGGTAAAACCTGATCATTGCGTTCATCCCTCACTACTCCTGTTACAGAGAATTCAAGAGGTGGAAGGACAAAGGAAAAAATATCATCATTGCCCCGTCCTTTCCTGGAGGAACTGAAGAATCCACGCTCTACATCAGCTTCGAACACAATCCCAAAATCATCCTCAGGGGAGTTGATGGGAGGTTTCATATTCTCTAATCTCCAGCTGCCTGCCTCATCCCTGGTAGCCTTATAAATATCAAGCCCCCCGAGTCCTACCCTGCTGTCCGATGAAAAATAGAGGGTGCCATCTTTATGCACAAAAGGATAGAGTTCATTGCCCGGGGTATTGATCTCTTCTCCCAGGTTTACCGGATCGCCCCAGCTTCCGCCCTGGCCCCGGGTCACTTTCCAGATATCGTTCTCACCCAATCCGCCGGGCATATCCGATACAAAATAAAGCGTGTTGCCATCCGGCGAAATAGCCGGGTGAGCACTGGTCACACTATCTCCCAAGGCTTCCAGTTCCACTTTTGGATCCGACCAGTCCGCGCCACTGGCTGTGACACTCAGAATCTGGCAACCCAGCTGCTGGCTCTTGCCTTTCTTACACCTGGTAAAATAAAGCGTGGTAAAGTCGGAGGACATATTTGGAGTTCCATCTTCAAACTCTGAATTCAGGCTCTCCACCGGAACGGGTACACTCCATTTCCCTTTTCTATCAAGGGTTGAAGAAAAAAGATCTGCAAAATTCTGGCCGGTTGCCCCATGGGTATCATTACCGGTGGCATCTTCTCTTGTAGATGTAAAATATACCTCTGTATAGCTTTCATTTATATATCCCGGACTAAAATCCCGTTGTCTTGAGCTGAAGTAACGCATATTCTCCACTATATATCCTGTGGGATTATCCTTCCAGTTAAGGGCTGCCTCGCAAGATTCAATACCGATATTTCCCCTGGGATCATCAGGAACCAGATCCGAATACTTCTTAAACTCTTCCACGGATTCAGGATACTTTTCATTGACAAGCATCATTTGGGCATACCTTAGAAAGATTATGGGGTCCTGGTAATCCTCCCTTACTGCCTTTTTATACCATAGTTCCGCAGAACGGGCATCACCAAGAATCCTGTAACACTCTCCGATCTTAAAAAGAATCGCAGTCTTCTGGTCATTGTCACTCACCTTGTTCACTGCATTCTTGTACAGGTCAATGGCTTCGAAATACTCTCCGGCCTCGAATGCGGCCTGGGCCTTGGAGTCTTTTTGCTTTTTCTGACCCTCCACAGGATTGCTAATAAGGAGAGCGGCCATAATGACCATTGAAAATATTCTGATGAATCTATTCATTATCGATCGCCATTTTACAATTTGATAAAATTACCTTTTTTTTCTATGATAATGAAACGTAAAAACCCCCCGTAAATTACGGAGGGCTTCATGAATATGGCTTGAATGTTAGGATTAACTTGAGAACAACAGCTCCCTGTATTTGGGCAAGGGCCAGATCTCATCATCCACAATAAGCTCAAGCTTATCGATATGATAGCGAATCTTATCCAGGAAGGGAGCAATGGTCTTGGAGTAAGTTTTGGATTTCTCCTTCTCATCATCCATCTTATTGGCCACTTTCCTGGCTTCAACCATCTCGTTAACACCATTCTTAATGGCAGTTACGTGGTCCGATATCTCCTTGATCAGTTCAATCCTGTTCCCGGCTAAGGATATAAATTCTTCACCGTAGATCTCCTTAAGTCCCAGTACATTTTCCATGAGCCTGTTCTGGTACTTAACCGCCGTCGGTACAATGTGGTTGATAGCAAGATCACCCAGCACCCTTGCTTCTATCTGAATCTTCATGGTGTACTGTTCAAACATGACCTCCACACGACCTTCCAGTTCTGCCTCGGAGAAAATCCCCAGGTCGAAAAAGAGCTTTTTGGTTTTATCGCTGAGGTAGGCCGTTAGTGCTTCAGGCACGTCAGTTACATTGGTGAGTCCCCGTTTGGCAGCCTCCTTAATCCAGTTGTCGCTGTAGTTATCACCTTCGAAACGGATCGCTTTGGAAGCAATGATATACTCCCTGAGTACCTGGAAAATCGCTTCATCCTTCTTTACCCCCTTTTCAATATGGGCATCAACCTCGGCTTTAAACCCAATCAGCTGCTTTGCAACTGCCGCATTCAAAATGGTCATAGGTGTGGCCGGGTTACAGGTTCCACCCACGGCCCTGAACTCAAAACGGTTCCCTGTAAAGGCAAATG
>JAUVIT010000354.1 GCA_030592605.1 Bacteroidota bacterium | reverse complement strand
CCGATGGTGTGAACAAACGTGCTGCTGAGGAGGTGATAAAAACAGGTGAAGCCGCTGCCCGTCTGGGTGTGAAAGTAGTAAATGGTTTTACCGGCAGTCCCATCTGGCACATGCTTTATGGCTTCCCTCCAACGCCTGCTTCACTGATTGATGAGGGTTTCGAAAAATTCGCACAACAATGGAAGCCCATTCTTGACAGATACCAGGAGCTGGGAATACAGTATGCTCTGGAGGTACATCCCACCGAAATCGCCTTTGATATCGCCTCTGCACAGAGAACACTGGAAGCTCTGAACCACCACCCGGCCTTTGGATTCAATTATGATCCCTCGCACATGGGCTACCAGGGAGTCGACTATGTGGCCTTTATTAACAGGTTCAGCGATCGGATTTTCCATGTGCATATGAAAGATGTACATTGGTCCGATGTACCCGTAGAAGCAGGTGTTTTCGGGGGCCATACCGAATTTGGTGCCCAGGGCAGGTACTGGGACTTTCGTTCCCTTGGACATGGGAAGATCAACTTTGAAGAAATTATCAGAGCGCTAAACCACATTGGCTATAAGGGACCCTTATCTGTAGAGTGGGAAGACGCTGGAATGGACCGGGAGCATGGTGCCGATGAAGCTGCCGAATTTGTGAAAAAAGTTGATTTTCCACCCTCTGACATCGATTTTGATGCAGCCTTTGAAGAATAAATATGCGCTTCTGTATGTCACAAAAGCGGATTACTGCAACGCTTCTTGTCTTTATTCTGGCATCATCTCTGCTATGGTCCCAGCAGAAAAGATCGTGGTCCCACTTTCGGGGATCTGAGCTGAACGGAATATCCCTGGAAAAGGGATTTCCTTCCTCCTGGAACGACTCCCTGAACATTGTCTGGAAGATCCGGGAATCAGGAAAGGGATGGTCCTCCCCTGTTGTTTATGGCAATCAGGTCTGGTTCACCACGGCCAACAGGGAGACCAGGGAAATGCGTGCCGTCTGTGTGGATCTTAAAACCGGGGAAAAGCTACATAATCGGCTTATTTTCCAACCCGAAAAGCTCTTCAGAATTCATGCTGTGAACAGCTATGCAACTCCCACTCCTGCCGTTGAAGCAGAATATGTCTATCTTCATTTTGGCCGCTATGGCACCACCTGCCTGAACAGTACTACCGGTGAAACCGTATGGGAACGCAACGACCTGCAATGCGAACATATCCAGGGTCCCGGTTCCTCGCTCTTTATATACAAAGACAAACTAATTGTGCATCTGGAAGGCACGGATGTACAACATATTTTGGCACTGGACAAAAGAAGCGGAGAGACCCTCTGGATTGCTGAACGATCCAAAGAGATTTATGAATCCCTGGCCCCCATCGGGAAGAAAGCCTTTGTCACCCCCATCATTGTAAATGTGAAGGGGCGCGATCTGCTAATCAGCAACGGATCGAGGACTTGTATGGCCATTGATCCGGAAAACGGAGAGGAAGTATGGCAGGTGAATCAGGGCGATGACTCCACCATTTCCATGCCGGTGGAAGGAGATGGCCTGGTCTATTTCTATACCAGCTTTATTACAGGAGAAGATGGAAAGAAGTATACAGAATTATTTGCAGTGGATCCGGATGGAAGCGGAGATATAGGGGAAACTCATATTCGCTGGCGAATGAAAGCACCCATTCTTCAGCTCTCCACTCCTGTATATGTGGACGGTTTGCTCTATACCGTCGATGCAAAGGGAGTTTTTTTCTGTCTGGATGGCTGCTCAGGTGAAGTGAAGTGGTCCACACCCCTAAAAGGCAAATATCATTCTTCCCCCATCTATGCAGACGGATTGCTATATATCAGTTCCACCAAGGGCGAAACTTTCGTATACAGGGCCGGGCCAGAGCCGGAACTGATTGCCAGAAACAAGCTGGAAGGTCAGATATGGGCTACACCCGCCTTCACAGGTGGTGCCATTCTGATGCGGACCAGTGAGTATCTTTACAAGATTAGAACTTTCTAGTCATTAGTATTATACCCGTTGACCAGTTCATTTTAGTCAGAGTAAAATCCTCACGTCTTTCCAGATATTCAATTAGATTATCAACTTTATCTTCATGTCCTTCTGGCCAGTTTGCCTGGGTTTGCATATCATCAATAATGTAAAACCCGCCTTCATGTATTAAATCTAATACATATTCGATATCACTGTATTTTCCAGGCCAGGCATCTGCAAACACAAGATCAAATTTATCGCCCCCATAGTTTCTGATCCATTCTGTACCGTCAGCACATATTATCTTAACCCGCTCATTATTTCCGAAAAAACTTTCCGCGATTTCGCTTAGTTCAGGATCGTTATCAACTGATGTTATTCTTGATTCAGAATCCATACCATCTATCATCCATGACAATGATAAGCCGGTCCCTGTACCTAGCGTGAGTTTATTACGACATAGCCTGTAAAACATTGTAAGGTGCAGAGCATCATAAAGATAGGTATTATTTATTTGTATACACCAACATCCTTGATTTTGGGTTGTTCATTATGAAGGTTTTCTAGCCCTAAAGCTGACATGATTTTTTCTTCCTGCTCGCTCATTACTTCAAGCAAATAATTTGCTTTGGGCTTACCTGCCTTTTTTGATTCTTCCAGCATAGTTGCCAGTCTGATATTATTGAGCATATCCAATAATCCGTCCAGACTCCCTGTATAACCTGCCTTTAACCTTGCTTCTCTCCAAATGATACTGGATAACAAGTATCCGATCACACAAATAAAGTAATGCACCTTTATCTTCTGGTCAGTCCAGTGATACTGTGGTTTCAGTGCTAAATGATAAGGATTCTTCAGGTTTCTGAAAGCATGCTCAATTTTCGATTG
>JAUVIT010000185.1 GCA_030592605.1 Bacteroidota bacterium | reverse complement strand
TCCAGGTCCTCTACCTGCTTCAGTTCACTGATCCCCCGTACTATATAGCGCTTTCCCATCTCCACGATGGATCCGCCCGAAATACTTCGATTGTAACTCTCGATTTTACTGGTGAGTGTGGAAATTGATAGATTAAAAGAATTAAGCAAGTAATCATTTGTTTCTACCAGTACTTCAAGCTCTTCTGCACCATCAACCTCCACATCAGCGATCCCTTCAAGTCGTATAAGCTCATTCTTCACATAGTTCTCCGCCGTAAGCCTTAATTCGTTCAGATCGCTGGTTTCAGTATGCTGAAAAGCCACCAGCATCACCGGTGTAGCATTGGGATCGTACTGGGTAATGTTGATCTCCTCCAGGTCACTATCCTGGTTAAAGGAGGAGAGAGCCTTGCTTAAGTCCAAAAAGGCCTCATTCATATCCTTTTCCCAGGTGTATTCCACTTCGATCAGGGCTGCTCCAACCTTGGAAGTGGAGGAGACATTTACCACTCCACTCTGTCTGATGGCCAGCGATTCAACCCCGTCAACAAACTTCTCTTCCATTTCCTCCGGCGGACGTTCGCCGGCTACCAGTTCAACATAGAGCCTGGGACTGTGAAGGTTGGGAAAGAGGTCGACACCCAGCTTGTCGAAGGAAATAAATCCCAGCAACAGGGTGGCGATGATGATCATGCTAACCGAAACCGGGTAGTTGACCGAAAATCTTGTGATGGCTTTTAACATGGCTCTGCTCTTGCTGTATTATCTGAGTATCCTGACTCTGGACTGATCCCGGAGGGTTTCAAAGCCGGAATTGACTATGCTCTCCCCTTTTAATAGTCCCATTTTTACCTCCACACTGCTTGCATTTTGCAAACCGGTTGTGATAATTCGTTCACTGGCTACCCCCTGCTCCACCACGTAAACAATCTGGTTCCTGTTCCTGCTCATGATAATATCTTTGGGGATCACAATCACTTCTTCTGCACTGTTGACCACCAGGTCTGCTTTCACAAACATACCCGGAAGCAAGATCTCTTCACTGTTCTCAACTTCCACTAAGCTAAGGAAGGTTCGAGCTTCGGCATCTATGGAGGGCGAAATCTGGGTAATGGTGCCCATCAGTGTATCGACCGTACTGGTATAGCTGGTTATATATACTTTATAGCCTCGTTCGATATTTCTGAAATACTTTTCAGGAAGGTTTGCCTCCAGGAAGAGTTTACGATAGTCGATCACCGTCACCATCTCGGTAGAGGTGGGTACCCGTGTTCCTTCAGTAAAATAGGGAAGCTTGGAAATAACACCGGAAAAGGGTGCCACCAGTGACATCTTGGCCAGGTTGATCCTGCTACCTTCCATATCATACTCCGTATTGATCTTTGTAATCTCTGCATTCTTCAGATCCCTGAGGGTGACCCCTCCTTTTTCGTAAAGCGCCTGTTGCTTTTCATATTCAAGCTGTGAGATTTCCATATCTACCGCTTTGGACTTAGTCCTCAGATCGTTAACATATTCCTCATCCTCCAGCTTGATAAGAACGGCACCTGCCCTCACATGGTCACCCAGGGCATAGCGCTTCCCCGTGGCCGGGTTGATCTGCAGGCTGTACTCCCCGGTAATTTCCGAGGTGATGCTTACCTCCTTGGACGAATAGACAGAGCCGGTCGTGCTCACAAATTCTTCTATTGAAGAGGTGGTCGCCTCGATGACTCCAACAGGAACTTCAACGGTGGTAGAGACCTCCATGTCGGGTTGTTTGCAAGCGTTAAGCAGCAGGGATGCAGTAGTAAGGGCGAATAGTGTGGTTCGGATCTGTTTCATAACTATACAATATCTATCTGTTATTATCTTCATTGGATGTAAGCTCTTCCGGAATGATTGGAAGCTGTTTTTCAAAATCATAAAGGGTCTGTATCTTCAGGTTCAGCAACTCTATTTTATAGTCTATAATAGCATTGGTCAGAGCCATCTTGGATTCGGAGAGCTGATTCTGGTACAATCCCAGGTCCATACTGGTAAGATCGCCATTGCGGTAACGTTCCAGGTTAATATCATAGGTCAGCTCTGCATTTTCAACTGTTTTATTCTGTATCCCGATCTGGTTTTCCAGGTTTTTCAGGTTTCGGACCACCGAGCGAATATTCAATTCTATGTTTGTTTGTTCCACTTCGTAGCTAATCTGTGTGCTCTGAAGGCTTGCTTCAGCTGCTCTGATCTCACTTTTCCGCTCCCCCCAATCAAATATGGGGATGTTAAATGTAAGTCCGATGGCCGGGGTGTTGGTAGGAGTTTCAAAAAGATTGCTGAATTCTTCAGAATTCCCCTGAACCCCAAAGGAGGCAGTTATAGAACCGGCAAATTCATTGGTGGATTTTGCTACGATCAGATCAAAATTGGCTTTCTCCAAATCGATCTCCCTTTCCCTCAGTTCCATTCTGTGATTCAAGGCATGATTGATGGCAAGTTCTTGGTTTACAGGGACTGTGTCAGCAATAATCTCGGCTGCAATCATCAGGGTAGTATCCAGGGAAAGCCCGATAAGCACCTTGAACTGATCCAGGCTGTTGGCCAGGGTCAGTTCGCCATTGAACACCCCGGAACGGCTGGTGGCCAGATTAACCTCGGCCTGGTAAAGCTCCTCCAAAGCCAGCAGTCCCCCTTCCACCTTGTTGCTGATTATTTCGTAACTCTCTTCATTATTCTTCAGATCTTCCCGGGCAATCTCAAGCCTCATCTGGTTGGAATAAACCGCATAGAAGTCAACGGAGACATCGCGCTCCAGTGATAGTCTCATCAGGAGATACCTGATAAGTGATGCTTCGTAATCCAGCTCCAGGGTTTCTGTTTCCATTCGGATACGGTTGTAAGTAAAAATGGGCTGGGTATACTGAAGATATAAGCGGTTGTTAAAGGTTTTATTAAGGGGATCTGTAGCAAATTGGGATTCCGTATAACCGTAATCATAGGAGAAGCGGTTCACTAACATCAGCTCTCCATCTGTGGGCAGGATCCGGTTATTAATGGCAAAGGTTCCCCCGCTTGAAGCACTTTCGTTCAGGTACCACTCGCTGGTTTGGGAGTCGAAACGGTTAGTTTTCTCATATTCAAAGGGATTCAGGGTGATGGACATCTGCGACTTTAGTCTGGCCCGCTGGGCATTGAGCCGTTCCTGACTACGAACAAGCATAAGCTCGGTTTGCTGCATCTCCGGACTGTTCTCCACAGCAATATCCATAGATCGGTCAATGGTTAACAGGGACTGAGCCTCCAGGGATGTCCCGGAGAGGACCATGATTCCTGTTACAAGGCCCATCCCAATTTGTCTGTAAATCCTCTTACCTTTCATATTGTCACAATTTAACTTTTTCATTACCTTCTTCTAACCCATTTTACCGCATCAGCAATAACTCTCCGACCATCGGTCTCATTGGATAGTTGGATTGAAACAGAATCGGCCGGGAAATGGAATGATCCCAAACGGTTCCATCCATCTTCCGGGCTATTTAGTTCATAGCTTACCGTCTCAATCCCTTCACTGGAGGAGATGGTATAGTTGTAATCCGTCCCCTTGTCGGCAAATTCCGGTCTGAAACCTCTTCCCGGGCCCTGACCACCCTGTCCTCCCTGATCCCTGTTACGTGAAGGCCTTTTATACATAGCCGACACCGGGATATAGACATAAAGATCATAAAAGCCTTTTTCGGGTAGCACGGTAGTCCATGTCACATGGTTGGTACCATCCCCCCTCCTGATGGCCATGGCCGATCGAACAGCCTCCCCATAGTAGGCAGCATGCGCCACCGGGGTCCACCGTGAAGGCATCCACCACTCATTCAAACTTTCATAGAGCAGCCCGTCATCATCCTCTTTCCTGGAGTCGACCCATTGCTTCAACTTACTTTCCCTGGAAATGGAGAAAGAGCTGAATCCCTCATCTTCATTGTCCACCACATATTCATCCTCAAATGTAAAACTGACCGGCTGGTCGGCTTTTCTTTGATACTCGTCCAGGTTGGAAGTTGTGACTTCGGTAGCTGAGCGGAGGAAGTTGTTGTAGCTGGAAGGAATATTTCCTGATATCAAGGTATTGATGGTCATCAACATGGGCCGTTCATAGAGTACTACCTGCACCTCCCTGGTCTCTCCCGCATCTACTTCATAAAGTCTTTTTTCTTCGCTCATACCACCACCACCTCCAAAACCGCCCTGTCCCATGATCCGGAAGTTGAAATCTACCAATCCGCGGGCATTTCCAATGTTGCTAATGCTGAACTTTACCAGGTAGACATCGCCGATATCGTCTCGGGTCTGAAGGTATTCGGGTTCAGATATGAGGAAGGTGGGCATTCCTCCACCCGAATTGATCACCTCCAGGTATGGTGCAATTTCCACCCCGAATTCTTTATAAAAGTCACGGGAAAACTGTTCAAAGGTGATTTCAGAAAATGCATGATCCTCCAGATAATAATAGAAGAAATAGTCAAAATCGCCCATCCCCACCTTGTTCTTCAATGCGGATATGATAAAACTGCCGGTCTGGTTGATCAGGGATGCTGTGAGTTCGGTATCCCAGCGGGCAAATAGTTCGATCATACTCTTTCTGCTTAATAAGAGGTTGGCCCTCTCCTTATCGGTAATCCCACCGGTAAACCCATCTCTCGGGGAGACATCAAACCCTTCCTTCAGGTAAATCTCCAGCATGGAGTTAAATACCGGGTAATCCCTTGAGCTGATTCCGTTGACATAACTATAGTATAAGGGGAATACACAGTAGGGATTTTTGTTGTAGCTAACATCGCCCTGAAAGGTGATCAGTTCTTCACCTCTGTCACCACCACCCATGCCTCTTCCACTGCTCCGGGTTTCGGTCCTGAAAAATGTGTTCTGCAGGAGTCGTTTGAACATATCGGTTTCGATCTCACGGGGACTTCTGCTATTCTCATTTCTGCGATCGCGATTCTCCGCCACCTTCTTGA
>JAUVIT010000329.1 GCA_030592605.1 Bacteroidota bacterium | reverse complement strand
CCCTCCATCTCCAGGGTGTGACCGGTGACCTGAGTGGTTCCGAAGATCCGGTGGGCTATCTTTTCGGTCAGAACCACCCCATTGGTCTCCCTGAGTGCATGTTCGGGGTTTCCCTCCAGCAGCTCCAGGTCAAATAACCTGAAAAAGTCGGGATCGGCATAAAGCAGCTGCAATCCCTGGTACCTGTTTTCGTTAAGCGTAAGCTCTCGCCAGGATCCCCTGTAAATCTGAACAGCTGCCTCAATGCCCGATACCTGCTCCGGGATATCAGTATAGGCCTCTCTCAGATTGATGGGCCAGATCTCTTTTTCGCCCGATTCGATCCAGATGGAGTTGAGCCTGCAGATCCTGTTGGCCTGACTGAAGTGTCTGTCATAGCTAAGTTCAAAAAGGATGAAGGCGGTGAGCAGGATGGAAGCGGCAAGTCCAAGCGACAGTCCGGTGGTGTTGGTAATCAAACTTAAAGAATCGCGTCTTATGATCCTAAATACATTTTTGAGGGTCAAGGGATCTGTTTTTTTGGTTTTACGATCAGTTCTGTAGCACACTCCGGACAGATGTATATTTCGCAAGCGGTGCAGGCAAAGCAGTTGCTACAGCTGCGGTAGGAAAGATCCCTCTCAATGGAAGTTCCACAGTTATGACAAAGAATTAGTTTTATCAATTTATCCATTGAGAAGACGATTATCTCTAGTATTTGTTACAAGTCATTAAGCCAAAAACCTATCTGCTATTGCTGTATTTGACAATTAGATCGTCGTGCAGACCGTTGTACATCTCCAGCACTGTTTCCATTTTTCCCTTTGAGTAGGCGGTTAGATATTCCAGCGCCTTTTCAGGATTCTTTTTGTAAAGAGTAAGGGCTTCCTGGTCCACATGATCTCGCTCTGAGAAGAGCTGTTCCTCATAAGGATCACGAACCTCCCAGAGATCTTTGACAGCCTCTTGCCACTTCAGGTAGAGCATGTTGTCCACAAAATCGATGGCCCAACAGGCTGACTTGTTGCTATAGGTGGTGGGATCGAAGTTTTTGTAACAATCGGCCGTTTCCTGGGTACCAGCATAGATGGGTACGTAGGGACTGGTATAAGCGTTATCCAGGAAGACCCAGTAGATGCCACCTATAGGATCGGGCAGCCAGCCTCTTAGCTGGGCGATCATCCCGTAAAATCCTTGTGGCCGTGCTACATTCCGGCGATTATTGATATCCAGCAGCTCCCGCATATCCTTGCTGGGGAATGGGGTGGCCAGGGGACTTTTTTTAATTCCTCCCTCGCCATCGGGTACATACCAGTCATAATCTTCTGTCTTATCATAAATGGTTCCCTCAAAGGTGGATCGTTGGAAAGCCATCACATCCTGGATGGAGATTTTTCGTTCGGGTTTCACAGAGGTGGGATAGATGGAGAGGGGCTCCACGTACTGGATATACTGGTTGTATCCCATCATATGTCCATCCTCCAGCTTCCGTTCCGGCCACTCAGCATACCCGGGTGCATAGGTGCTGTAAAAGAGCCACATACGGTTAGCGGCCCATTCGCGGAACATGGGGGCATATACTTCCTGAAGAATAAAGGGCTTGCTCCCCTCAGGATTGAACCACCCCTTATCAATTGCAAATTGCTTGTAGTTGGGAGAAAAGATAAAGTTTTCGGGGTCATTCTCATCCACTTCCTTGATAATGCTCCAGTTGGCAACTACCAGGGCATGGTCGTCGGGTACCCGCTGAGCCACCCAGATGGCACCTGGTTCCCCGCTCTCGGGATCCCAACCCGATCCTACGCTGAAAATATCTATGATCCAGATCTCTTCGGTATCTCCTACAACCAGGGTCTCCGATTCGCCAACACAGGAGGGTAGGAAACCGTACTGGCTCATCAGCTGACCAATGAAAGCAGTGGCTTCGCGGGCGGAGGTATAACGTTGCAGGGCAAAGGCCTGCGCCTGCTCCACGGTCATGATCTGCTTACAGACCGCCATGTCTACCTGTAATTCCTTGCGCTGACTGGTGGTGCTTTCGGCAATGGCCAGCTGGTGTTCGTTCATATGAGGATAGGCCGAATGGAAATAAGTGTAGGTCTTTTCCACCTGTGGAATATGTCCCAGAACATCACCAAAATCGTCCAGGGGCCTGTGGATATCCTGGATGCCCCAATAAACCGGAGCCATTTCACCTTTCTTATAGCTCCTTCCGTGTACCACCCTTATGCGGTTGTCGGCTCCGCAATCGGTATGTGAAATAATCACCGAACCATCGGCTGAAACCTTCTTGCCAACCGCAATGATGGTGCATGGATACAGGTCAGTAGCCGCCAGTAGCATGGCCACAATCATTGTTAATTTCATTAAAGAAAGCGGTTTTCCTATCATCTTATTTGGTGAATTTGTTTAAATTGAAACCCAATTTAGGAAACATTCCTGAAATACCACACCCTGAAAAGATGGCCCGTAAGCAAACAGAGCTGTCATGATAAAGAACTACCTGCTGATTGCATTTCGCAATGCCTTTAGAAACAAGGCTTACACATTGATTAACCTGCTTGGACTGGCCATTGGCATTGCCAGTTCCATTATGATTCTGCTATTTGTGGTTGACGAGGTGAGCTATGACCGGCACAATGAGCACTTCAGGGATATCTACAGAATTTGTATCAAGGGAAAGATACAGGGCAATGAGGTAGAGGCCGCTCTTTCCAACGCTCCCATGGGTGCTACCCTGAAAACTGATTTCCCGGAAGTTGTGGATTTTACTCGCCTCTTTACTTTTGATGGCGATCCCAAGGTAAGGTATGAGGAAAAGGTCTTTATTGAGGAGAGCTTTTATTATGTTGATTCTACCTTTTTCTCTGTCTTTTCGTCCCCGGTGGTCTATGGAAATCCGGAAGGTATGTTAAGCAGGCCCAATACTGTGGTGCTTACAGAAGAGACTGCACGCAAATACTTTGGAAATGAGGATCCTATTGGAAGATTTCTGCAGGTTGGCCAGGAGGAAGAAAACTTCGAGGTGACCGGGGTGGTCAAGGGTTTTCCCGAGAATTCACATTTCAGGTTTAATATGCTGGGATCCATGACTTCCATTTACCTGGCCAACTGGACCCAGTGGCTGGGAAACAACAACTACACTTATGTACGCCTGAAAGAGGAATTTGATCCAAACCAGCTTGAGGCCAAGTTCCCCGAACTAATCGCACAGCACATGG
>JAUVIT010000351.1 GCA_030592605.1 Bacteroidota bacterium | reverse complement strand
CCTGTCCTTGGAATATATTCAGAGCAAAATCCAAGCATGGTGGGCCAAAAATAAGTAATCCCAATGGCAAATAGAACTGCACCAACTACTGTCATACCAGATGAACTTACAAAGCTCAATACGTAAATTCCGAGTGCCGCAAATATAGAAGACATGAGCAGCACACCCACGGGATTAATACGATGAATCAGTTGTCCGGCAAAAAACCTGCCCAGAGCCATGATGGTGGATATAAGTGCCAGCAGGAGAATCGCACTCTCAACAGCACCTCCAAGCAGGGCGTTCACCCATTGATTGGTCACCAGTTCTGTGGAAGAGGTAAGAAGCATCAATGAGAACATTATTGGAAATATTGCCTTTTCCTTATGAACCAATAAGGCCTCCAGAATAGATATCAGGGAAACCAATCCAATTAGAGCCAGGTACATCCATCCTTCCGGGAAATTAATGACCTTGGTCGCCAGCAGAATCATGAGGGTCATCGAAATAATGATTGTAAAAGGTGCCCCAACAGCCATCATCATACCCTTGTAGCTAACACCACTGGCCACACGTTCTGTTTCCGGAATTTTCTGTCCGAGGAAGATAACACCATATATCGCAAGTGGAATAAAAAGCAGGGCTGCATAAATCTGCCAGCTAATATCCATGTTATCCATCATAAAGTAGGCCAGCAGACTGCCGATCACAATCCCGCCAGGGAACCAGACGTGAAACCTGTTCAACATCCTGGTTTTGTCTTTTGGGTAGATGGTAGCAACCAATGGATTGAAAGCTGCTTCAACAGTTCCGTTTCCAAGTCCGATAAAAACATTAGCTATAAACAGCACCTCTTTATTCTTTGCAAGTATAAATACAATAGCCCCGATTAACTGAAGTATAAATGCTGTCCAAACCAGGGTCTTTGTCTTGACAATGTCGATAACAAATCCTCCCAGGACCATGGCAATGGTAAAACCCCAGAATGCAGGACTAAATGCCCAGCCGATGGCTTCTTTCGAAAGTCCAAAAATGCCGCCTTCTTCAACAGGGCCAAATATTTCTTCAATTTTTGCCCTCATTGCAAAGGTCAGGGCCGTTACCAATAGTGCAAAACAACTACCAATAAATAGTCTTAGTTTGTTGTAGTTCTGTTCCATGATTCAAGGTTTGAGTATTTAGTAGATGTGGTGCTATTCCACCAGGAGTTTAATTTCGGGATGCTCATCTCCTTCGGAATAGGCATTGAGCACCTTGAATTTCAGTTCAAAGGAATCCAGAGTTTCCAGGGTTTTAACCTGTACGGTAGTGATTTCATGGGCTTTCAGGACAAATACCGGCGCGAAATTATGCAGTGAGTAGGCTGAAATATTTTCCAGAATGTAATCCGCATCGGAGTGGTTATGGATCTGGAGGCTTGGTACCAGCCCTTTGCTTTTATGAATGACTTCAAGCGACTCTTCTATCATGGGAGTAAGAAAGACCTGATTACCAACCAGGGTATTCTTAAACCATACAGCGGTCTGGCGATTCTCCATGGCTTTTTGCATAGCTTCAGCACTTTTTTCTTCAGCAAAAACAAGGGTTACAGGTCTGTGTCCCCCTTCAGGCACCTCGTAGCTCCAGTCTACCAGTCCATGAACATCAGAGTTTCCTAAGAGGGTAAGATTGTACTTCTGCGCAAGCTCAAGAGCCTCCTTAGAATAGGTATTATCGTTATATATCTCAATACCGGCAAATAATCCCTCATTAAGGAGCGCATGGTGCATTTCGGTCAAGGTGGCAACACCATCGGGCCTTTGAGAGGTCCAGTGCGGGTGGTTCCAGAAAACAAATGCACCCTGTCGTTTGGCCTCCCTGAATACCTCCATCACATCTTTCTGCTTCAGTGTATTTACATCTTTTACGAAGATGGCATTGAAATGTCCCGGGGGCATCATGCGGGTAATCTCCGTTCCGGGGATGACCAGCAGCTCGCTTCCTTCGGCAGCCTTTAATGCCAGTTCATAACTCCGGTTCCTATCTGGGTGAGGTATATCCTTTTTATGTGGCTGGTATTCAATGTGATCGGTAATGGAGATCACATCCAGTCCGTCCCTGATAGCTTCCTGGACCCTGATACTGGGCCAGACATTCCCGTCGGAAAGTACCGTATGCATATGCAGGTCACACTTTAGTGTCACATAGCCAGGAATATCAGGAAATTCAATGGCTCTGGTATTTTCCTGAAGGTCTTCTGACTGTGCCCAGATACCCATAAAAATTGAAGTGGAAAAAAGAAGTGTTAAGGCTGTTTTTGCAAATTGTCTTTTCATCGTAGTGCAGTTGAGATTATGTTGTTAGGATGGCTCTAAAACTACAAAAAAGAATTGGGAGGCTTGGAAATTAAAAGTAATTTTAGGATTAACCCAACAATTAATTCCTGAAGCAGTAATGAATAGAGTTTCGATGATCAAAGAGCTGGAGCAATCTGGCCTTGAATATGACATAATAGTGATAGGGGGCGGGGCCTCCGGATTGGGAGCAGCCCTGGAGGCGGTAAGCAGGGGCTACCAGACCATTTTGCTGGAGCAGGACGATTTTGCCAAAGGAACGTCCAGTCGCAGCACCAAGCTTGTACATGGAGGTGTACGCTACCTGGCTCAGGGAAATATTTCCCTGGTGCTGGAGGCATTGAGGGAGCGGGGAAGATTAAAGAAGAATGCACCGCACCTGGTAAAAGATCAGGCTTTTGTTATACCCTGTTACAACTGGTGGTGCGTTCCTTTCTATACCATCGGATTAACCCTGTACGACCTGATGGCAGGTCGATTGAGTATCGGCAGGTCGGTTCCATTGTCTGCACGAGGGGCAAGGAAAGCACTTCCAGCTCTAAAGACAAGGAAACTAAGAGGAGGCGTTCGCTATTTTGATTGCCAGTTCGATG